>JBDTVL010000169.1:0-6049 GCA_040007215.1 Flavitalea sp. | reverse complement strand
CAAAGATTTTCTTTCTTTTTATACAAAGAATTTTAATTCGATAGAATTAAATGCGCTGTTCTATAATCTTCAACCTAAAAAAGTAATTGAAAGCTGGGCCTTAACAGCTTCATCGGATTTCCGTTTCTGTCCTAAGTTTTCCAACGTTATCAGTCATCTTCATCAACTCAGAAATGCCGAGGCAGATACCGATAAGTTCATGGATCATATGCAAAGCTTCGGCAATAAGCTTGGCTATTCCTTTCTTCAGCTCTCGGATAAATTTGGTATTAACCGCGCTGGCATTATCCAGGAATACCTCGAAAAATTGCCAAAAGATTTTAATACCTGCCTGGAATTAAGGCATCCCGACTGGTTTACATCCAATAAGGTTGTCGATGAAACTTTTGATTTGCTTCGTGAATCTAAAATAGGAACGGTAATTACCGATACTTCCGGAAGAAGAGATTGCCTGCATATGAAACTAACTGCGCCGGTAGCTTTTATCAGGTATGTGGGTAATAATTTACATCCTACCGATTTTCCGAGAATTGATAGTTGGGTGGATCGCATCCATGAATGGATTGAAAAAGGATTGAGAGAAATCTATTTTTTCATTCATAATCATGAAGAAAGGAATACTCCGGTCATCGCTCAATATGCTATTGAGCAGTTCAACAAAAAATGCAGGCTTTCTTTAAAAGTCCCCCGATTACTATCCGATAATGAACTATTCTAAGGCCGGCAAATATATTTCTGCCATCATACATCTAGCGCTGCCGCCTCCATTGTTTTCAATAGCCGACAATGGCGCATATATGATCCTGTTATAGGAATTCAGTTGTTCCACCTGTTTATGGGTAAGCGATCCATAAGCCTGGCTGGACATAACCAGTAGCCGATCGCCCTTTTTATTATTAACCTGCAGCATATTGCCGGCAAAATGATTCATCTGGCTGAAATCAATATCAATAACGACTTTTCCTGTTTTGTTTGCGGCGTTCAGCAGGTTTTGTCTTTCCTTTTTTTCCGGAATGGAATCAAGGCAAATAATCATGTATTGATCTGCAATACACATCATCACATTGGTATGATATATTGAGTTTCCCTGTTCATCAACCGCATTAAACATAACAGGTTCATATTGCATAACCCGGCAGAATTCCAGGAACAGACCGCTTTCCGTTCTGGGCGATAATCCCGCATAAGCAATCCTGTTAGCGCGGTCAAGAACCATACTGCCGGTTCCTTCCAGGAAACGGTTATCTTTTTCCTTTCCGCTGAAATCGATGATTTCCTTGATGTTGAATTTCTCAGAAAGCGTTTTCAGTATGGCAGGCTTACGTTCCTGTCGCCGGTTGAGCGCAAACATAGGATACAGCACAACTGTTCCATCTTCATGAAAAGATATCCAGTTGTTGGGAAAGATAGCATCGGGCGTATACGGTTCAGGAGTATCGTTTACTACAGTTATATCCAATCCTTCATTTTGTAATACTAAAACGAAATCATTAAATTCTTTCAGCGCGTTCTCTTGCACACCCAGGGTCATGCCGGTCACCTGGAAAGCATTGTTAATAGCGGTTTCCTTATTGTAGGTAAAATTGACAGGCCTGATCATTAAGATATTAGCGGTGGTTTGCTGCATGTTGTTGGTTTAATCTATATCGTCGCGTAGCAGAGGCATACTCATGCAATGAAAACCACCGCGGGCGCGTGAAAGTTCGGCGGAAGGGATGAGTATCATCGTATTTTCCAGTTGATCGGGTTCTTCCAGGCCAAGTTCAAAACGATTGATCTGTTCCTGGGCTTCAATAATGGTGAAACCATTCTCGCGGAATGCTTCCGTGGTTTTATCATTACGGTCATAACCCAGCACAACGCCTTCTTTTAGCGCCAGCAGGTTGCAGGAATCTGTCCATTGTTCCCGTGCATCGTAAGGGAATTCATTATTGCCGGAATAAATAAATTTCACTTTTTCTTTACTCCCAAGTTCATTTTCACTTATATCGGTCAATAGGTCTTCCAGGTTATCGAAATATTTAGGGTTCTCTGGATCTTTTTTCCTGAACTGGATGATCTTCAGTTTCTCTTCTTTCTTATTATTGTTTCCTTCAAGAATTCGTTGAACCGCGTCGGCCTTATCATTCTTCTGCGATTTTTTTGAAAAGACACCCAGCATTACCCACACATTTCTTTTTATCTGCGTAAACACAGTATCGATATGCATATAATCTCTTTTTTTCGGGATCCTGATAATACTGATCTTCTTCACCACATTTTTCTGGAACAGCAGGTTGATGACCTGGTGCGCCGCTTCCATGGAAGTGCGTTCGCTGATACCGATCAACAAGTGGTCGCGAGTAATCACCATCACATCGCCGCCTTCAAGGGTTACTTTTTTTTCATCGCCATCTTTCGGCAAAAGGAAATGATGATTGGTATCCGAAAGCTCAATAATATGGCGCTGGTATTGATGGAAAAGAGAATGATTGAAGAAAATATACTTGGCCAGCAGCGCTTCTCTCAACCGTGCCTTACGCGCGGGTTTATTCAGCAATATATAATCATTGATCACGATACCGATATCCCTGGTGAAGATAAAATTAGGAATTGGAGGAAACAGCATTTTGTCGTCGTCCCTGATACTGCCTGTAATAAATGTTTTAGCCAGTTGCGGGGGAGTAAGTTCGAGTAATTCTTTTTCAGTTGTATACAGGCAGGCTTCAATGGCGCAGACAGAAGAGATGAGTTTCAGTTTTATTTCATAATCATTCAGAATATCTGCCAGCAGCCATTGCAGTTCTATTACATTTTCCGATTTGAAAAAATGTTCATGATCGGGCTTATAGAAATTTCTTTTATTGTCGGGAGTATCGGCCTGGTCCAGTTTTCCTTTTATTTTTTCGGGATCGAGGAAATACAACAGCAACTTGGTATAGAAGTCGTATTCCTTCCTGCGGATGGTATCTAGATGAACAATATCTTCAAACAGCCAGTCCTGCGCTTTGGAGGGCACTACTTTACCAAGGCCGCTATCAGGGCTATGAACAAGTAATCTTCTTAATCGCCCGATTTCAGAAGAAACATTTAAGGTGTTTTTGTTCATGGTTGCAATGAAGTTAAAAGATTATGCTTGTTAGCGCAAGGTACCAAATGTTAGTTAACGGGTTGGGCCGGGGAATGTTTCCCAGTTCCTATATTTGCACGATGTCGCTGATCATAGAACAGTTAAAAGAAACGGTAGCCTTCATTAAAAGCATATATCCCTATGAACCCGAAGCCGGTATTGTGCTGGGAAGCGGCTTGGGCAATTTCCTGGGCGAGTTATCGGTGGAAGCCGAGATCGCCTATCAGGAAATTCCCCATTTCCCTGTATCAACGGTGGAAGGGCATGATGGTAAAATGGTTTTTGGAGCCATAGGTGATAAAAAGGTTATAGCCATGGCCGGCCGTTTTCATTTTTATGAAGGATATACGGCGCGTGAAGTGGCTTATCCCATCCAGGTAATGAAATGGCTGGGAATAAAAACACTGTTATTATCCAATGCCGCAGGTGGCGTTAACCCGGCATTTAAAGTGGGTGACCTGATGATGATAACCGATCATATCAGCCTGAATACGGTAAACCCGCTGATCGGACCTAATGAACCCCTGCTGGGACCAAGATTTCCGGATATGAGCGAGCCTTACAGTAAATCGCTGCTGGCAAAAGTGAGGTCTATAGGCGCTTCCTTACAGATTCCTTTGCAGGAAGGCATTTATTATGGCGTTACCGGGCCTACTTTTGAAACCAGGGCTGAATATAAAATGATCCATTTACTGGGCGCCGATGCTGTGGGCATGAGCACTGTTTCGGAAGTAATTGTTGCGGCACACCTTGGTCTGCCTGTTTTTGCTATCAGCGTTATCACTGATCTGGGAATTAATGAGGAAGCAACCATTATTACCCATGAAGAGGTACTGGAAGCTGCAAATAAGGCAGAGCCTTTACTGACTGCCATTTTCAAACAATTGGTAAAAGACTTATAAGAGTACAATTAACTTTTGTATAACCAGCGCTAATGATAATATCTGTAATTTGTCGACCAGCTAACCATCTCTTTCATTGTGTCTAATACCCGTTACATAGTCTTTATATTGTTATTATTCGCCACTGGCATGTCCTTAAATGGATATGGACAGGGAGCTGGTGGTTTGATGCGCCGTTTACCAAGGGGCGGAGGTGGAGCTGGAAAGTCAGGGGCAGGCGATAGTCTTCAGCACAGAGATGCCTATGCCGACTCCATCACCATCAGTTTCAGGTATCTTGATTCTACCCGGATGCAGAAATTCGATTCTTCTATTACAGATTTCTCCAAAAGATATCCTGTTCCCTGGCAATATATTCATCTTGGCAACCTGGGAACTCCGGCGCGGAGCCTGATATTTTCACCTTTGATGAAACCCGGATGGGATATGGGTTTTCATGGCTTCGATATTTATAATTTCACCGATAACCAGACAAGATTCTATAATACCACCCGGCCTTATTCAGAATTTAATTACCAGTTGGGGTCAAAACTTGAGCAGATCATCGAGGTGGTTCACACGCAGAATATCCTGCCTAACTGGAATGCTGCATTCCAATATAAGCTCATCACTTCACCGGGGTCATTCCAGAATCAGAATGTTAATCATAATAATTATCGTTTTAGTTCCTGGTTTCAGTCAAAAAATAAGCGTTACCAGAATTTCCTGGTAATTGTAGGCAACAAATTACAGGCCGGAGAGAATGGAGGGATCGGCGTGAACCGGAGTTTTATAGACAGTATCGGTTTTGGCGATCTTTCTGGATTGCCTACAAGAATGGGACAAAAGACCCGGTCGAATGGTAGTTTTTTTTCCAGTAATATAGAGACAGGTTCAAGATATACCACAGCAAGTTATTTGTTCAGGCAGCAGTACGACCTGGGACAAAAAGATTCTATAGTTACCGATTCATCGGTTATTCCATTATTCTATCCACGCCTGCGCCTTGAGCATACCATCAATTACAAAACCTTTCATTACCGGTTTGCCGATAACGTCGCCGATTCAAGTTTTTATTTCCCGGTTTACGGCATAGATACCTCAGGACGTTTTGAACTCCGGGAGATATGGAAACAGTTTTCTAATGATTTCTCCTTTTATACATTTCCCGATGCGAAGAATTCCCAGCAATTTTTTAAAGCGGGGGCCAGTATCGATTTGTTAAGCGCAGGGTTAGATAGCGGTTATGTAAAAAAAAATTATCACAATTTTATTTTGCATGGCGAGTATCGAAATAAGACCCGTAATCAGAAATGGGATATTGAAGCGCAGGGAAGTTTTTATGTGAATGGATTAAACGCCGGCGATTATAACGCCTACATCAGCCTGAGAAGACTGCTCAGTAAAAAACTTGGTTACCTGCAGGTAGGGTTTGAGAATGTGAACCGAACGCCTTCTTTCGTTTATGATACCCTGAGCAGTTTTTATATGGGAAGTTATGTAGATTTCAAAAAGGAGAATACCACCCAGTTATTCGGAACCATCGATATACCCAGGCAGCGCGTTAAACTTTCAGGCCGCTATTACCTCATCACCAATTATTCTTATTTTAAAACTATTAAGCAGCCCGACCAGTATTCAACATTGTTCAATGTGCTGGAAGTTTCGGCGGAGAAACAATTTAAGCTGAGTAAACACTGGAACTGGCGAACTTGGGTAATCCTTCAGCAAAAGACCGGCAACGCGCCATTGAATATTCCCTTATTTTTTACCCGCAACCAACTTGGTTATGACGGCAAACTCGGTTTCAAAAACCTGCTTATCAGTTTTGGTATAGAGTTCCGTTATTATACGCCCTATAAAGCGGATGGATATTCGCCTTTACTCGGTCAATACTATAACCAGAATGATACTACCATTCAAATGAAATTCCCTGAGTTGGGAGGATATCTTCATTTCCGGATAAAAACTTTTACGGCTTACCTGCGCGCAGAAAACCTTAACTCGCTCAGTCTTTCCACTTTTAAGTTCACCAACCTGAATACGGTAACCCCTTATT
>JBDTVL010000168.1:0-6070 GCA_040007215.1 Flavitalea sp. | reverse complement strand
TCCAATTTATCGTTGAATAAAGCGGTGAATACTTCTATTCTCCTGGCATCGATCATCGGACAGAAAAGTACGGGCACTTCATTTTCTGTTAACGTTTGCTGATATTCCTGCTTAACGGCATAAGCCATCACTTTTAAAGTGTTTTCGGTGATCAGCGGTATGTTTAAAGCGTAACAGAGTCCTTTAGCGGTAGCCATTCCTACCCTTAGTCCGGTATAAGAACCTGGTCCTGCAGTTACTGCTACTGCATTCAACTTTGACATACTAAAGCCGGCCTCATTCATCAGTGTACGGATAGCGGTATGTATCCATGATGCATGATCTTTCTGCCTTTCATTTTCAAGAAACCCCAGCGCCTGGCTATCTGCTGAAAGGCATACCCCTGCTGTATCTACAGCCGTATCAATCGCTATAATCAGGGCCATGTGGTTTAATTTTCTTTACGGCTGGTATCACGCACGAACTGGAATTTCATGCCCAGTTGCTCAAAAATATGCTTAACCGATTTTTCCTGCGCATGATCGCTTACCGCTATTTTGGCGATGCTTTTTTTATGGAAAACAGGCAGGCCGACTATCCTTATAAACCGTTCGCCGATATCACTGATAGTTTGGGTTACCGCCTGCACCAGCACAGGCGCCGGGGACAGTTGTTTAAGTTTATCAATTCGTTCCCTATCCATATCGAATAGCAGGTCGATATAGGCTTCCGCTTCAATAATCAGCAACGACCGGAGACTGTCGGCCCATACTATCTGCGCTTTACCCGTTACCGGTTTGGCCATGAATTTCTCCCTGAACGCTTCATCTGCAAGTATGGCTATGATCATGCGGTGAATTTAGGGCAAAGAAAACCGATTTCATTACTTTTGACAAATGGAAAAAAAGATTATCAATACAGTAAATGCGCCCGCCCCTATCGGGCCTTACAGCCAGGCGGTGGGCACAGGTTCTTTATTGTATATATCCGGGCAGATCGCTATTAATCCTGCTACCGGCAATGTGGAAGTCGGCGATACCGCGGCTGAGACCAGGCAGGTGATGGAAAACCTGAAAGCCATACTTAACGAGGCAGGTCTCGGTTTTAGCGCTGTTCTTAAAACAACGATCTTTTTAAGCGACATGTCTCTTTTTGCCATTGTGAATGAAGTATATGGCAGTTATTTTCCGGGAAACTACCCGGCCAGGGAAACAATAGCGGTGAAGGGGTTACCCAAAAATGTGAACGTTGAGATCAGTATGATCGCGGAACGATAGATCCCTTCTGAGCGCGCCTGGTATGTCCCCTATTTAATTACGCCCAGTTCCCTGCCTGTTTTGGTAAAAGCCGCAACGGCCTTATCGAGATGTTCCCGTTCATGGGCGGCGCTGATCTGCACCCTGATGCGCGCCTTGCCTTTAGGCACTACTGGAAAAAAGAAACCGATCACATAAATACCTTCTTCCAGCAGTTTTGCAGCGAAGTTCTGCGCAACTACCGCATCGTACAACATAATGGGCACGATCGGGTGATCGCCAAATGGTATATCGAAACCAGCGGCGGTCATGGCCGATCGGAAATACAGGGTATTGCTCTCCAGTTTATCCCGAAGCTCGGTGTTTTTGCTCAGCAGGTTCAGCACCGCGATACTGGCGCCCACGATTGAAGGGGCCAGGGTATTGGAAAAAAGATAGGGTCTCGACCGCTGGCGAAGCATGTCAATAATTTCTTTCCGTCCGCTGGTAAATCCACCGGAAGCCCCACCCAGGGCCTTACCCAGCGTTCCGGTAATAATGTCTATCCTGCCCATTACATTCCGGTATTCGTGCGTTCCCCTGCCCGTTTTTCCAAGAAAACCGCTTGAGTGCGATTCATCACTCATCACGATAGCTTCATAGCGGTCGGCCAGGTCGCAGATTTTATCGAGACTGGCAATGGTGCCATCCATGCTGAATGATCCGTCTGTTACGATAATTCTACTGCGGAGATGCGCCGATTCTTTCAGCTTCAGCTCCAGGTCGGCCATATCATTATGCTTATATCGGAATCGCTGGGCCTTACACAAACGCACGCCATCGATAATAGAGGCATGGTTCAGTTCATCCGAAATAATAGCGTCCTGTTCGCCGAAAAGAGGTTCGAAAATACCGCCATTGGCATCGAAGGCGGCGGCATAGAGGATAGTATCTTCTGTGCCCAGGAATTCGGCGATCTTCTGTTCAAGTTCTTTATGAATATCCTGCGTGCCGCAGATAAACCGCACGCTGCTCATACCATACCCGCGTTCATCGATATATTTTTTAGCCGCTTCGATAACCGCGGGATGCGAAGAAAGCCCAAGGTAATTATTGGCGCAGAAGTTAAGCGCTTTTTTACCATTCACCAGAATTTCGGCTCCCTGCGGAGAGGTGATGATACGTTCCGATTTATACAGGCCGGCCATTTTTATTTCTTCCAGCTCAGCAGATATGCGTTTTACGAGATCTTCATTCATATACTTTATTTACCAGGCAAAAGTAGTGCAAAGACTTTTAGAAGTCTGCCGCCATAGCAATAGTTATTGCCCTGCTAAACAGGCCGCCTACCACCGTTCCGGATATAGAAAGCCGAATAAAAGCTTACTGGCTGTTACTATATAATACCCCGATACCAGAAGTACAACAGCGCTGATAGAAAAATGAAGGATAAGTGAACGAACAATTATGGTTAGGGACAAGATGTCGTTGCGGGTTTTATCGTATCTGTCCTGCGTAACTAATATTGTTTGTCGGTGTTGTAACTTTCATGGCCGTTGTCCGTATTACTTCAAACCAGCAAATGTTTCACCGACACAGGCCTTGCTTATGACCGAAAAAGAATACAATCAATGCGTTAAGGATTATGCGGATAATGTTTACCGCTTTATCCTTAAAAATCTCCGCAACCCGGAAGATGCAAGGGATATTGTACAGGGAGCTTTTGAGAAAATGTGGGCGGCCAGAGCTACGGTGGATAATGAACGCTGTAAGTCTTTTCTTTTTACGGTGGCCTACCGGCAGATGATTGACCAGGTACGGAAAGTAAAACACCTGGAAATAAAAGAGAGGTATTTACAAAATGCTGTGGTCTATAACAACCAGGACCGGCAGGCTAAAAAAATACTCGATGATGCGCTGTTGCGACTGAACGAAACGCAGCGTTCATTGGTATTGCTAAAAGATTATGAGGGATATTCGTATGAAGAGATCGGCGTGATCACGGGACTAACGCTGAGCCAGGTAAAAGTATACCTGCACAGGGCAAGAATACAACTGAAGAATTACCTGGGGAAACCCGAAAATATTATTTAATACGAGGTAGTCAACATGCAGATCAACAGGCATACATACGAAGAGTTTTTTGTTAGCTACATAGACAATGAACTGGACGCGGAAGGCCGCCAGGCGGTGGAAGCCTTTGCGCTTGATAATCCCGACCTGGCCAAAGAACTTCATCTGTTACAACAGGCCAGGATACACCCGGAACAGGGAATCATTTTTCTCGATAAAAAATCGCTGTTTAAATCGGAAGAGGAAAATACTTTCTTTAACGGGCTTATCATTAACCCTGGCAACTATGAAGAATATTTTACGCTGTACATAGATAATGAACTAAGCGCTGAAGAAAAAAAGGCGGTGGATGATTTTGTGCACGCCTATCCTCAATACCTCGGCGAGCTGGGGTTATTTGTCTCTCTGAAAGTGGAACCCGATCTCGGCGTACACTTCGCCGGTAAAGAACGCCTGTACCGCGAGGAAGAACGCCGCCGGTTCATTACATGGGGCTGGCAAAAAATGGCCGCAGCAGCGCTGGTGGGCATTTTGTTATCGGTTTCCGCCTGGTTCTATTTCACTCATACTCGCAGAGATACCGGTAATGGACAAACGCTTTCCGGAAATAACCGGAATGGGCAGTCCACCACGCCGGGCGCTCCGTTAAAAGAAAAAACCACATCTCCTTCGGCTGATAAGCCAGGGAATAAAGTAGCGCAGTCTGTAAAAACGGATACCTTATTACAGCAAGAGATGGCCATACATAAAGAAGAGGCTATACCTCAACGCAGGCAGGCGAAAGAAAAACCATCTTCTGCCCAGGCTATTGCAGCGACAGACAAAACAAAGAAACCGTCAACAGCGGAGGTACTGGCAAAAGCGGGTAAGTCTCCGCGCAGTAGGGCCAGGGAAAACGCTGAAGCCTTTATCCAGCCAAAATCACCGGGGGTGACGCCGAAAGATAAACAGCCGGAAACGGCAGCGGCGCTAATACCCGGCGCTGTGAAACAGCAAAAGATCGATACAAGACTGCTTACTGCCGCGGCGCTGAACCATTCCGTAAAAATGGCATCTGTCCTCAAACCTGCCGCTACCGTAGCAGCGCTCAAAAATAAACCGGAGCAAAAAGAAATGTCGGCCGAAGAAACGAATATCAGTGATGACTCACGAACATATGCAACCGAATCTTCCTCCAGCAGCGAAAACGCTTTATTTTATGTAGCCAACACTTCGGTAAGCAGGAAAAACAGGTTTCGCGGTTTTTTCAGAAAAGCTACGCGCATCATTGAAAAAACAGCGCATATAGAACCTTCCGCAGGCAGGGAAAGCATACGTATCGCCAACCTGGAAATAGCTTTACAATAACAAGGAATTCTAAACAAAAGAGCATGAAAAGGATATTTGCATTAATCACCGGAATTTGCATCGCCATGTCGGCGATCGCTCAGCAGGATTCAACCGCTAAAACAGATACGGCGCCCAGTGATACCGTTTCCAACCGCAATGATACGCTGCTGATCGGCAACATCATTATCATACGCCGCGACAGATCGGGGAAAGATAGCCTTAACTACACCGCCATCTTTAGGAGAAAAAAATACAAGCCCTCCAACCTGAGCACCAACTGGGGTATTATAGACCTGGGCTTCAGCCAGGTGAATGACAAAACCGATTATGCCGCTTCTATAGCTTCTGGATATCTTCCCGCAGGCGCTAATGAAGACTGGTTCAACCAGCGCAACTTTAAATCGACCAATGTAAATATATGGATCATGATGCAGCGGCTGAATATGATCAAACAGATAGTGAACCTGAAATACGGACTGGGCATGGAATTCAACAACTATAAATACACAGAGAATATAAAGTTCCAAAAAACATCCTTGCCCCTGGCAGTCATGTCGTCAAATAACTACCGCAAAAATAAACTGGTAGCCAATTACCTCACCGTACCTATAATGCTGAATTTTAATTTTACGCCGGCTATCCGCAAGGGATTCGGGATCAGCGCAGGGATCAGCGCAGGCTTCCTCTACTCCTCTTACCAGAAAATAAAAGATGGCGAAGAGTCGGGAAAAGTAAAATACCGCGATGACTTCGACCTGCAGAAATTCAAGATTGCTTATGTAACAGAACTGAATATGGGACCGATCCGGTTATATGGATCCTTCGCCACAAAAAGCATGTTCAAAAAAGCGCTCGATCAAACGCCGTTTAATTTCGGCCTCAGGCTTAGCAACTGGTAAAAAAAGAAAGCTCATTTTTTATTCACGATATACGCGCCGGCCACCAGCAATAGTATCCCTATGGTCTTCTGCATATTTATAGGGCTGGTTTTCATTCCCAGTATGCCAAAATGGTCCATCAGCACCGCAGTGATGAGTTGGCCGGCTACAATAAGGACGAACATATTTGCGGCGCCGATCTCCTGCACCGATACCAGCGCCACCGTTACGATAAAAACACCCAGCAAACCGCCCAGGAATTTATAGCCGCTTATTCCTGAATAAACCGACCAGTCGGGAAGGCTCTGTTTAGAGAAAAAGAGAATGAATGCCAATGCAATAGACCCGGTAAAAAAGGAAATAAAGGCCGCAAAAAAAGGATGCTGCAGCGAAAGCCTTAGCTGGCTGTTAATGCCAGATTGGATGCTCATTGCCACTCCCGCCATCAGCGGCAAAAAATAAAAAAGTATTTTCATAACAATAAATGCTTGGTTGCAAAAGTCGGTTTGTTTTGTTAATTTTTCGACCGTTAGTAAATGTTTCGGTGACCGGGCTTACTTTTATACCTATACCAAT
>JBDTVL010000167.1:0-6098 GCA_040007215.1 Flavitalea sp. | reverse complement strand
ACGTATATAAAAATTTTGCTAATATGAAAAATTACACCTTTATGGTATGGTTTTTTCTAAATCAGATACAGCGTTTTGTGCAGATTTATTGTCTTATAGAAGTAGAGGAATTTTAAAAGCCGCAACAATGAAACAATTTCACAACAAGTGGGCAATCATTTTAATCATCTCCGTTTGGGCGATCATTGGAATATTTAAGGGTTCTGAAGCCAAACAGAAATGGGTTTTCAAGATCCGTAACCGCGATGAAGAAAAACGGCAGGTGGCGGAACAGAAAAGGTCGCTCCGCGAAGGCAGGCTGGCTTTGGACGATATCGAAATGGCTGCCTTTCATAAAATCTGATCTGCATTTACCGCAATTCATTATATGCTCCTGCCATTAAGCGGGAGCTTTTTTATTATATTCCCCTGGCCTAAAGTATTTAATTAATCTTCCCCCCGCATGCTCCACTATGGCATGAAGCCGAAGCCTGGAGAAATGAAAAAAAATCTTCAAAATTCCTTCCCCTCCCTTACTTTTGCGCAATTTGTTTTTAAAAAAACTATAACAGCGAAATGCCAAAAGACTCTTCTATCAAATCTGTACTTATTATCGGTTCGGGACCTATTATTATCGGCCAGGCTTGTGAATTCGACTATGCCGGATCACAGGCGGCCCGCAGCCTGCGGGAAGAAGGTATTAAAGTGATCCTGATCAACAGTAATCCCGCCACTATTATGACGGATCCCATGATGGCCGACAGGGTTTATCTCCTGCCGCTCACTGCGGAAAGTATTGAACAGATCCTGGAAGAGAATGATATAGATGCCGTACTGCCTACTATGGGGGGACAAACCGCGCTTAACCTGGCCAAAGAAGCCGAAGACCTTGGCCTTTGGGAAAAATATAATGTTCGCCTGATCGGCGTAGATATCAAAGCCATTGATAAAGCTGAAGACCGGGAAAAATTCCGCCAGTGGATGATCCGCCTGGGTATCACTGTTGCAGAAGCAAAAACCGCCAACTCTTTCCTTGAAGGAAAAGAATTTGCGCAGGAAATAGGATTTCCACTGGTGATCCGCCCCTCCTTTACCCTGGGCGGCACAGGCGGCGGATTCGTTCATGGTAAGGAAGACCTTGACGAAGCGCTGAACCGCGGACTGCAAGCCTCGCCTATTCATGAAGTGCTCGTAGAAAAAGCCGTTCTGGGATGGAAGGAATTTGAACTGGAACTGTTAAGAGATGCCAATGACAATGTGGTGATCATCTGTACCGTTGAAAATTTTGACCCTATGGGCGTACATACCGGCGATTCTATCACCGTGGCCCCGGCGATGACCCTCAGCGATACCGCTTTTCAACTGATGCGCAACACGGCCATCACCATGATGCGCGACCTGGGTAATTTTGCCGGAGGTTGTAATGTGCAGTTTGCCCTGAACCCCGATACCGAAGAGATCATCGCTATCGAGATCAATCCACGCGTAAGCCGCTCCTCGGCGCTCGCCTCAAAAGCTACGGGTTATCCCATCGCTAAGATCGCCGCCAAACTGGCTATCGGTTATACGCTTGATGAACTGCAGAACCAGATCACTAAAAATACTTCCGCCTACTTCGAACCTGCCCTCGATTATGTGATCCTCAAAATGCCGCGCTGGAATTTCGACAAATTCAAAGGCGCCGACGATACTCTGGGACTACAGATGAAAAGCGTTGGCGAAGTAATGTCGATAGGAAGAAATTTTGCGGAAGCTATCCAGAAAGCCTGCCAGAGCCTCGAAAATAATGCGGTAGGCCTGGGTTATTATGGCAAGAGCCTGATGCATGCCGAAGAATTACTCGAATACATCAAGATACCGAAATGGGACAGGGTATTCCGTATCAAGGATGCGCTGATGGCGGGCATCTCTGTAGGAACCATTTCCAAAGCCACCAACGGTATCGATCGCTGGTTCCTGTACGAGATCCAGAAGATCTGTAATATGGAAAAAGAACTGGTCAAATATAAGCTGGACACGCTGCCCCTGGAGCTTCTGAAAGATGCGAAAAGACTCGGCTTCGGCGATGAACAGATCTGCCGCATTATGAACGACGGCAATGAAGATGCGCTATATGAAAAAAGAAAGGCCGCCGGCATTACCAGGGTATTTAAAATGGTAGATACCTGCGCAGCTGAATTTGAAGCCAAAACTCCTTACTTCTACTCCACTTTCGAGAATGGCAATGCGAATGACAGCAAGGTAAGCGACAGGAAAAAGATCATTGTACTCGGTTCTGGCCCTAACCGGATCGGCCAGGGCATTGAGTTTGATTACTGTTGCGTTCATGGACTGCTGGCTATCAAAGAATGCGGATATGAAGCGATTATGGTCAACTGCAACCCCGAAACGGTAAGCACCGATTTTGATATGGCCGATAAATTGTATTTCGAACCCGTTTACTGGGAACACCTCTGGGAGATCATTGAACATGAAAAACCAGAAGGCGTGATCGTTCAGCTTGGCGGACAAACCGCATTGAAACTGGCAGAAAAACTTACCGCTAAAGGCATAAAGATCATAGGCACTTCTTTCGATAACATGGATATCGCGGAAGACCGCGGAAGGTTCAGCGACATGCTGAAGGAATTAAATATCCCCTATCCGGAATATGGCACCGCCTATTCGGTGGATGATGCTATTGTTGTAGCTAAAAGAGTAGGTTATCCTGTACTGGTTCGGCCAAGTTATGTGCTCGGCGGACAAAGAATGCGGATCGTGATCAATGACGATGAGGTGGAAAAAGCCGTTATAAGTTTACTTAAACATATCCCGGGAAACAAGATACTTATCGATCATTTTCTTGACCGGTGCCAGGAAGCGGAGATAGACGCCATATTCGACGGTGAGAACTTTCATGTGATGGGTGTAATGGAACATATAGAACCTGCAGGCATTCATAGCGGCGACAGTAATGCCGTGCTGCCTGCCTTTAACCTTACGCCGCTGGTGGTTACCACCATGGAGCATTATTCTGAAAAAATAGCCAGGGCGTTAAACATCAAAGGACTGATCAATATCCAGTTTGCCATCAAGGATACCAAAGTGTACGTTATCGAAGCTAACCCAAGAGCGTCGCGCACCACGCCATTCATTGCAAAAGCCTACCAGATTCCTTATCTCAATGTAGCCACCAAGGTGATGATCGGCAGTCATAAACTCACCGATTTCAAATTTGAAAAGAAACTCAAAGGATTTGCGATTAAGGAACCGGTATTCAGCTTTAATAAGTTCCCCGGCGTAAACAAGGAGTTAGGACCAGAAATGAAAAGCACCGGAGAGGCTATCCGGTTTATCAAAGATCTACGGGATCCTTATTTCAGGCAGTTATATAAAGACAGAAGCATGTACCTGAGTAAATAACAGCTAAGGAAAATACCAGCCCGGGAACGTTTTTTTCGCCGGGCGCTGTTTATGAACGGGCATACATTGACAGATGTCCATTTCTCCATTTCCTTTCTGGAAGGAAGCTCCTTTTACCAGGCTGCTGATTCCTTTGATTACCGGTATTTTATTACAGTGGCGGCTGAAAATGCCTGCAACCGTACCATGGACAGCTGCATGCTTAGCTTTTTCAGGGCTGTTAGCGTATAGCTTTCTGCGCCTGTCTTACCAATACAGGATACGCTGGATCAACGGCGTTTTTATTGCGGTTTTGCTTTTCAGTCTTGGCGCCTTGCTGGCGCATTATAAAGACTCCGCTTCGCTGGCGGCCCAAACGGCGCTATTCTGCAAAGAGCAGGCGACCATCACCGCTATCATAGAAGAACCGCTATCGGAAAAAACAGCTTCCTTCAAAACCACCGCTTCCATTTCGGCTATACGACGCCGTGACAGTATCATGCATGGAGGAGGTAAAATTCTTATTTACTTCAGCAAACCTAAAACCGGCGAGAGCCCTGGTAAAAAACCTGCTTACGGCGATGTGATCGAATTCCGGAAACCGCTGCAGCCGGTAAAAAATTTTGCCGCCGGCAGTTTCAATTACCGGCAATACTGTGCTTTTGCAGGTATTCATTTCCAGGTTTACCTGGGCAATAATGAGTTCCTGATCTCGGGTAGTAATACAAACTGGCTCAACAATCTGTTATTAAACTTAAGGGGCTGGGTGATAGCGGTGATCAGAAAGAATATCGATGGTAAAAAAGAACAGGGATTAGCGGAAGCCCTGCTTATAGGTTACAAGGATGATCTTGATAAATCGCTGTTGCAATCCTACAGCAATACCGGGGTGGTGCATGTTATTGCGATTTCAGGACTACATCTCGGCCTCATTTATGCTTTGCTCCGCTATCTATGCGCTCCCCTGGCATTATGGAAAAAAATGCGCTGGCTAAAGCCCGCGATCATTCTTTCAGGATTATGGCTGTTCAGCCTGCTGGCGGGCGGCGCCCCTTCCGTTCTGCGATCGGCAGTAATGTTTTCCTGTATCGTTATTGGTGAAACTATTTCCCGGAACACTTCTGTTTTCAATAACCTCTCGGCATCGGCATTTTTTCTATTATGCTATAACCCCTACTGGTTATGGGATACAGGCTTCCAGTTATCGTATGCCGCCCTGACGGGAATTGTTACTTTCATGAAACCAGTTTACCGGCTCACCGCCTTCCGGAATAAAATGTTGGATACGGTATGGCAAATGAATGCGGTGACTATCGCCGCCCAGGTCATGACACTGCCTGTGACGCTTTTTTATTTCCACCAGTTCCCCATTCTTTTTCTATTCGCTAATGGTATTGCAGTGCCTTTATCCAGTTTAATTCTGATGGGCGAACTGTTATTATGCGCCGTATCGTGGTGGCCGGCTGCCGCAGGCTTATGGGGATGGATATTAGAGGAAATGATAAGATGGATGAACGCTTGTATGGAACGGCTGGAATCAGTACCCTTTGCCGTGTGGAAAGATCTATCCATCAGCATTGAGCAGGCATTATTACTTTATGCCATGGTCTTTACGATCAGCGGTATGTTCCGTCAAAAAACTTCCGGATAACCAGTTGTTGTTTTGTGATGAGCGCCAATTAAAGTAATTTTGCCTCTTTTCTGATTAAAGATGCACTCTTACATGACTAAAAAGATCAGCTCAGCGCTTATTTCGGTTTTTTATAAAGAAGGACTGGAAACCATTGTGAAGCAATTGCATACCCTTGGCGTAAAATTATATTCTACCGGTGGCACACAGAAGTTCATCGAACAACTGCACATACCCGTAACGCCAGTGGAAAAACTGACCACTTACCCATCCATCCTCGGGGGTCGCGTAAAAACGCTTCACCCCGTCATTTTTGGCGGTATCTTGGGAAGAAGAGATAATGAAACAGATATTAAAGAGATGGCGGAATACCAGATTCCTGAACTGGACCTGGTGATCGTGGATCTTTATCCTTTTGAAGAAACGCTGAAATCGACCAGCGACGAAAAAACGATCATAGAAAAGATCGATATAGGCGGCGTTTCGCTGATCCGCGCAGCGGGAAAAAACTATAAGGATGTGCTGATCGTGGCTTCCCCGGATCAGTATGCCGACCTGGAAAAAGTAATCTGCGAAAAAGACGGATCTACATCAATCGAAGAAAGAAGGTCATTTGCCTCGAAAGCTTTTAAGGTCTGCGCGTTGTACGACCTTGCCATTTCCAATTATTTCAATCCTGAAACGCCTGTTGAAGTATTGAACCAGGGTCCTGAAATGGTATTAAGATATGGAGAGAACCCGCATCAGCAGGCGATCTTTCATGGCGATCTCGGCAAGCATTTTATACAGCTTCATGGAAAAGAGATCTCTTACAATAATCTTGTAGATATAGACGCAGCCATTCAGCTTATAGAAGAATTTGATGAAACTACTTTTGCAATCATCAAACATACCAATGTTTGCGGTATCGCCTCCAGGCATTCCATTTCCGAATCATGGAAGTACGCGCTGGCAGGCGATCCTGAATCGGCTTTTGGCGGCGTACTGATCTGTAACGGCGTCATCAATAAAGAAACCGCCGAAGCGATCAACGACATCTTTTTCGAAGTGCTGATTGCGCATGGTTTTGAAGCGGCGGCGCTGGAAACGCTGAAAGCCAAAAAGAACA
>JBDTVL010000166.1:0-6122 GCA_040007215.1 Flavitalea sp. | reverse complement strand
TTATCGGCCTGGAAATCAAAACTCTTGAATTGTGAAGCGCCGCTGGCTTTTATTTTCAAACTAACAGCATTGCCTTTAACATCTATATCTGAAGCGCCGCTGAGGTCTATCGAAAAATTTCCTACGCTCAACAAGCCTTTCAGATCGCTGGCGCCAGATAAATTGACAGACAACAAATCGCTTTTGATGATGCCGGAAATTTTCAGGTCGCAGGCGCCGGAGGCAGCAATCCGGTCCAGTTCCTTAAAAGAAACATAGGCTTTAAGATTCCTGCCGTTCGTTCTGAACCTCTTGTTATCGTCATACCATATTTTCAATACGCCATCGGACACTTCCGTTCTGATCCTGTTGCGGTATTCGGCGCCTGAAGCGCTAACGGCCACTGCGCACTCATCGCTCTGGGAAAGATATAGATCGAAAGCGCTGGCAATTTCAATGGCATGAAAACTACCTACCGATCTGGGCTCAGCATTCGCATCGTGAATCACTTCCTTTTGAGCAAAAGAAAAACCAACTGTCATCGCCAGTATAAACAAACTGAATATCCTTTTCATTAACACGGTATTTAGATATGATTGACCGGAAGTAGTACGTATCTATCCTGCATAAAGTTACATCCGGTTAAATTTTTGTACTTATCTTTGTTTTTCTTTCGAATTTAAAAGAAAGAGTTTCAGATTCCCGGGGTGCTTTCCGCCAAATGGCGGACGGCTGAGATAAGACCCGTTGAACCTGCCAGGGTAATGCCTGCGGAGGGAAGGTAGTACAAATCTGTACAGTCTACGCTTCAGTTACGCATCATTCTCCTGTTTACATTTTATTGTTTTATCCGGATCAAAGCCGACTTAAACCAATTGGTAATGAAAAAAATATTGTCAGGATTATTATGCTTATGCTTTTTACCATCGCTTTATGCGCAGGTTTCGCACAACAGATCTTCTGCTTATCCAACTATTGAAGGCATCATCGCCGATGAAGCCAGTGGCGGCGTTATCGCGTCGGCCACTATTGAATTAGGCCGCCTGGGCGCTATCATGACCGATGAGTCGGGCGCATTTTCACTGCAAAAAATAAAACCGGGGACCTATGTTATAAAGGTTTCTGCCATAGGCTACCAGCCATATATAGCCGAGATTTCACTTCCTGCTCCACCGATCCGTATTTCTCTTAAAAGATATAACGTTTTTATGGAGGCTGTGGAAATAAAAGCTATACGGGCCACCCAAAATGCTCCCTATGCAAAAACAGAGATATCCAAAAAAGAAATCACTAAAGCCAACCTCGGCCAGGATCTGCCCTTCCTGCTTAACCAGACGCCTTCGGTAGTCGTTAATTCGGATGCAGGTAATGGCATTGGATATACAGGTATCCGTATCCGCGGCTCCGATGCTACAAGGATTAATATGACCATCAATGGCATCCCTTATAATGACGCAGAATCGCAGGGGTTGTTTTTTGTTAACCTGCCAGACCTGGCTTCATCGGTCAATAATATCCAGGTGCAACGCGGCGTAGGCGCTTCCTCAAATGGCGCAGGCGCATTCGGGGCCACTATGAATTTCAGCACCAATGAAGTGAGTACGCAACCTTATGCCGATATCAATAACAGCGTGGGCTCGTTCAATACCTGGAAGCATACCGTTAAAGCAGGAACAGGATTGATCAATGATCATTTCACTATCGACGCCAGGCTTTCGAAAATTTCAAGCGATGGTTTCATTGACCGCGCGGCGACCGATCTTCATTCTTTCTATCTCTCTGCAGCTTACCTGGCTAAAAACAGTTCCATACGACTGAATATCATATCGGGAAAAGAAAAGACCTATCAGGCATGGAACGGCATTCCTGAATCGGACCTCGAACATAACCGCAGCGCCAACTATTCCGGAACGGAAAAACCCGGAACGCCATACGATAATGAAACAGATAATTACCAGCAGGACCATTACCAGCTATTTTTTAATCATCGCTTTAACAAAAACCTCGAATTCAATACGGCTTTTTTCCTGACGCAGGGAAGGGGTTACTATGAGCAATACAAAGCGGGAGAATCTTTTGCCAAATATGGGTTGAATGATTTTATTCTCGGCGGCGATACGCTTGCCTCAACAGACCTGGTCAGGCAGTTATGGCTCGATAACAGCTATTATGGACAGATCATTTCCCTCCAGTATAAAAACGATAAGGACCTGCTGACCATTGGCGGCGGCTGGAACAGGTACAAAGGAAAACATTTCGGGAAAGTGATATGGGGAGAAACAGGAATACCGCTGGGATATGAATGGTATAATCTTAAAGCGCATAAGACTGATGTTAACGCCTATGCGAAATACCAACGCAAGCTGGCTAAGGGCCTCGAAGTATTTTCGGATATACAATACCGGAATATCAAATATGCCCTTGGCGGCTTCCGTGACAACCCATCGCTGAAGATCAATAACACATACAATTTTGTAAATCCAAAAATCGGCCTCTCCTATTCAGTCCGTAATAGCCGATTGTACATTTCGTATGCCCAGGCCAGCAAGGAACCTAACCGCGATGATTTTGAAGCCGGCGCTTCGGACCAGCCAAAACCTGAAAGATTACATGATCTGGAAATGGGCCTTCAAAAAGGAAATGCCCGATATAGCTGGTCGGCCAATATTTTTTACATGAAGTATAAAGACCAGTTGATTCCTACAGGGAAAATAAATGACGTAGGCGCCTATACGCGATTTAATATTCCCGATAGCTACCGTGCGGGTATTGAGCTGGAAGGCAAGGCCATATTGACCAATTGGCTGGATGCATCCGGAAATATCAGCCTGAGCAAAAACAGGGTAAAGAATTTTACTGAGTATTATGATGATTATGATAACGGAGGGCAGAAATCAAATTTCTATGCTTCCTCCGATATTGCTTTTTCTCCTTCGGTAGTAGGCGCCGCTGCGCTGAACATACATCCTTTTACCAGGGCAGAGATCAGCCTGATAGGCAAGTATGTGAGCAGGCAGTATCTCGACAATGCTTCCAATTCAACCATTAGCCTTGCTGCTTATTATGTACAGGATCTTCGCCTGTCCTATACCTTACAGGGCGAATTCTTCAAATCAGCCACCCTTGCGTTGCAGGTGAATAATGTATTGAATAAAAAATATGAACCAAATGGGTATTCCTACAGTTACCAGAGCCAAGGATCGAGGGTGGTAGAAAATTATTATTTCCCTATGGCCGGAACCAATATTATCGCGGCATTGAATATATCGCTTTAGCGGAATGCCATAGAACGATATTGAATGTCGTGGAAAATAACCGCTTTGCGTCTTTGTATGAAATTTTTTTAGAGATTTTTATACTGTGCGGTTTGCCATTCTATCATACCGCCGGCCAGGTTTTTTACATTTTTAAAGCCAAATGTTTCCAGCATAAGACAGGCCTGGCCGCTCCTGTTACCGCTGCGGCAATAGAGGATCACTTCTTCCTCCTTTAAGTTTTCAATATCGTCGACCTGCATGATCTGGATATGGCCGAGAGGCAATAATATACCGCCGATATTAAATTCTGCATGCTCATGAGGTTCTCTTACATCTACAAGGTTCATTTTGTCTCCGGCCTGCATGCGGCTTCTAACTTCATCAACTAAAATACTTTGCATGTAAACGGTTTAATTTATTTAGGATTCTGTTCAGGAATAGCGGTTGAATCAAGCGTTCTGACCGGCTTCTCGGCGCTTAGCCATATATCCACTGCCTGCCCCTGCCTGATACGATTGATACGTTTATCGTAAGTAAATCTTTCCGGACTTTGCCTGTATACATATGCGTTGGTAGTATCTTTTATATTCTGGTCGGTCACTACTGCGCCGGCGCTAAGGCCTGTAGATTCAAGAAGCGTGCGGGCTTCGCCATAGGATAAAGAAAAAAGATCAGGAACGCTGAACTCGTCCTGGCCCAGGCCGCTGCCCAGCACCAGGGTAATATTACTGCCCATAGAGATCTTGGTTCCTGGTTTAATGCGCTGGTCATTATACTGCTGTTCCAATACCGCATTCTTGGCAAAATCGGGCCGGAAAACAGTATCTTTTAATTTGAGTCCGTATTGTTTTAATACGATCTCGGCAGTGCGGAAACTCATCCCCTCCAGGTTTGGCATCTCTATGGCAGGAGCTATCGCCCTGTTAATAGTAAGGTATACGGTACGGTTCTGTTTTACTACGGCATCCGCTTCCGGAAACTGTCTTAATACCGAAAAGGGGGCCGAAGTATCGGAATAAATTGAATCCTGTATCTCTATATCAAAACCCTGCGCTTTCAGCGTCTTCTCCGCTTCTCCAAATGGCATCCCGGTAACCGAAGGTATGGTCAGCGTATTTCCATGGCGGGTAAAAAAATCGAGCGACAGCAGGAAAAGAAACAGCAGGACAAATACTAAAACTATGCTGAACAGGATATTTATCCAGAGCGGTTTTCCGGTTATGAATTTAAACAAGGCTATCCTGATTTACGTGTATAATATAATAATCGGCAAAGAAACAACTAATGTAGTAAAGTATCAGCTCCCTTTCCGCGTCAGCGCATCTTCGATCAGCGAAGAATAAAAATCGGTCAGCTTCCATCCCATGATCCTTACCTGCTGAGGTATAACGCTGGCCTCGCTCTGGCCAGGTATAGTGTTGATTTCCAACATATAAGGATCTTTTCTGGATTCATTCAGTATAAAATCTATCCTTACCATTCCCCTGCAGTTGAATACCTCAAATACCTTACGCGCAGCCGCCTGGATATGCTGTTCTGTCTCGGGATCCAGTTTCGCAGGCGTGATCTCCTGGCTCTTTCCCTGGTATTTTGCTTCGAAATCAAAAAACTCATTCCCGGTGATGATCTCTGTGATCGGTAAAACAATGATACCGGAAATGGTGCGGAAAACGCCTACGGTAAACTCTCTGCCCGAAATAAACTCTTCCACCAGTACCTGGGTATCTTCTTTAAAAGCTTTGTCCAGCGCTACTGGAAGATCCTTTTCAGCATTCACCTTACTCATACCAATACTCGATCCGCCATTGTTGGGCTTTACAAATACCGGGAAAGAAAGCTGGCCCGCAATCTCTGCGGCGCTCAGCCGCGAATGACTGAATAGATGAAGAGAGCGTGCGGTAGCGATGCCGGCAAAAGCGGCAACAGCTACGGTATATCTTTTATTAAAAGTAATGGCAGAAGTAGCGGCGTCGCAGGAAGTGTAAGGAATATTCATCAGGTCGAAGTACCCCTGTAGTTTCCCGTCTTCGCCGGGAGTGCCATGTATACCGATAAAAACGGCGTCAAAAGTTATTTTTTTCCCTGCCGCCACAAGAGAAAAATCGTTTCTGTCAATAGCTATTTTACCTCCCTCGTACGCGTAAAACCAACCTCCCGGTGTGATATCTATTTTGTATACTTCAAACTTTGAAGCATCGAGATTATTTTCAATGGTGATAGCGCTTTTATACGATATTTCTGATTCTGAAGAATACCCTCCGGTAACAAAAGCTATGACTGGTTTACTGGACATGACAGTTTCTTTGTATTGATCTTTTAAATGGCCGTGTGGCGCAGTGAAGTACGCACAGAGATATCAGAGGCAAAAAGGTATAATACTATTCCTTCCCTCCCTGTACATGAACCTCCTGCGCATTAATGGTATCGGCTAAATATGTAATTTTTCTTTCTTAACCAGCAGTTCTTCTACTGTTTCCTTGTACATATCGTCGGGAACGCAGCAATCAACAGGGCAAACGGCAGCGCACTGCGGTTCTTCATGAAACCCCTGGCATTCTGTGCATTTGTTGGGAACGATGTAGTAAGTATCTACGGCAACCGGCGAATTACGCTGTTCTGCGCTGATAACAGTTCCATCGAGCAGCACATAACTTCCTTTTACGGTTGTTCCATCAGAAACAGACCATTCAACGCCGCCTTCATAGATAGCATTATTAGGACATTCCGGCTCGCAAGCGCCGCAGTTGATGCATTCGTCTGTTATTTTTATGGCCATAATCGATCTCGGATTTTTATGAATTGATTCCGGTTAATTTTGCGGAACAAATATATGACGGAATGAATTTACAACAACGACTTGTTTTATTGCAAAGGCTGGGCGAATAT
>JBDTVL010000165.1:0-6129 GCA_040007215.1 Flavitalea sp. | reverse complement strand
ACGGCTTTATCCACCTGGCTGCCTAATCCTATATCGCGAAGGGTTCTTTCTATTTTCCGGGCATCGGGAGGGAAGAATAATTTATATGCGTCATTACCAAAAAAGCCATCCTGTTTATTGAGATTTAATATTGCAGCAGTAACGCCTTGTGATAATGCCTGCCGGATACCTTCGCCCGCTTCAGATTCTGTCAGTACGCCTGCGCCCATTCCATTCTGGAGGCCTGTCAGGGTATCGCAACCGGTAAATAATAAAAGGGCAAGAACAGGTATAAATAATTTTTTGATCATATTCCACAAGTTTATTGGACAAATAAAGCAAAAGATAATCAAAATAGCCAGTGTTTTCGAGCTTAACCTTTCCTTGTATAAATCAGCTATTTTTGCTGCTCAATTTTTGTCAATATGCATTTATCAGAACAGGAGATCATCAGGAGGGAGAAACTAAAGGAGCTTCAGAAGCTGGGCATTGATCCTTATCCTGCAGCATTATATCCTGTAAATATAACTTCGGGCTACATCAAGGAACATTACCAGGGCGAAGCTAATAAAGCCGATTTCGCCGAAGTGTGCCTGGCTGGCCGCATCATGGGCATCCGGGATATGGGCAAAGCTTCTTTTGCCGTTTTACAGGACAGCGCCGGGAAAATACAATTATATATAAAGAGAGACGATATAGCGCCTGGGGAAGACAAGATGTTATACGATAAGGTATGGAAACACCTCACCGATATAGGCGATATTATTGGCGTAAAAGGATATGTATTCACTACCCGCACAGGCGAAACATCGGTTCATGTCACTTCGCTGGATTTCCTTTCGAAATCCATCAAACCGCTTCCTATCGTCAAAGAAAAAGAGGGCGAAACTTTTGATGCGGTGACCGATCCTGAATTCAAATACCGCCAGCGATATGCCGACCTGATCATTAACCCGGATGTAAAAGAAACCTTCATCAAAAGGTCGAAGATGATCAATGCGATGAGAGAATTTCTCAACAAACGGGGCGCGCTGGAAGTAGATACGCCAGTATTGCAGAATATTCCAGGAGGAGCAGCAGCGCGTCCCTTCGCTACGCATCATAATGCCCTGGATATGCCTTTATACCTCAGGATCGCCAATGAATTGTTTTTGAAAAGGCTTATCGTTGGAGGCTTCGACTGGGTATATGAATTCAGCAGGAACTTCCGTAATGAAGGAATGGACCGAACGCATAATCCTGAATTTACCGTGCTGGAATTTTATGTGGCGTATAAAGATTATTACTGGATGATGGAAACTACCGAGCAGTTGCTTGAAAGCGCCGCTATTGCTACTAACGGCGATACAACAACGACGATGGATGGGAAAGAGATCGATTTCAAAGCGCCTTACCATCGCATCACCATGTATGAGGCCATTAAACAACATACCGGTTTTGATATCACCGGAATGGATGAAGCGCAACTGAGAGAGGTTTGCCAGAAATTATCTATTCATGCCGATCAGTCGATGGGTATCGGTAAACTGGTAGATGAAATATTCAGCGCCAAATGCGAACAGCATTTTATTCAGCCCACATTTATTATCGATTACCCGGTGGAGATGAGCCCACTGACTAAAAAGCATCGCAGCAAACCCGGACTGGTAGAGCGTTTCGAGCTGATCATCAATGGCAAGGAAATGGCTAACGCTTATACAGAGCTGAACGATCCGCTGGATCAGCGTGAACGTTTTGAGGACCAGGTTAAGCTGATGGAAAGAGGCGATGACGAAGCGATGTTTATCGATAACGATTTTTTACGCGCGCTGGAATACGGTATGCCGCCAACTTCTGGTATCGGCTTTGGTATAGACAGGTTATGCATGCTGATGACCGGCCAGTCCTCTATCCAGGATGTATTGCTGTTCCCTCAGATGAGAAATGAATTGTAATGTTTAACGGGGCGTTGGATCGGCCATTGGCTTAAGCTTTTCAATAATTTCCGCCATTTCTTTATTGGTGAAGAACTTATATACTTCATGCTCCCGGGATGGGTCAAAAGATCCGGGCACTTTGAGGTAGGGGCCGATGATCTGCGCATCGGTATTTGCGGTTATGCGAGTCAGTTGTAAAGGTACAATATGATAATTCTTCGCGGCTTCATTTACGTTAGTTCCCGACATTAACAGGTATAGGCTGTCGATCCTGCCGTGAAGGCTTTCCTGGCTGATGACCTGCTGCGAATTATCTGTTCCGGTGCGCTGGTAACTTCCAACCAGCGTATCTTTTTTCAGGTTGAGAATATATAGCCCTGGTTCTTTTACAGAGAACCCTACTGCGCCGGAAGGCAAAACAACGGTAATGCTGTCTCCATCCGGTATAAGCGGTGTTTCTGTGTGGGTGGTTCCCGATTGCGCCGTAATGGCATTACCTGCAATAGTCACTTTGCCGCTCGACATGATCAATACTTTTTTGCTTCCACCTGAGCAGGCAGATAACATACTTACTACTATCAGCGCTACCAGGCATACCGGATTTTTCATACAGCTATTTTAAAGTTGAATACGCTAAAATTAAACGATTGCGGCCTTCAAAACAAATCCGCAATAAAAATGCCTCTCATCAACCCCAGTTGAAGTTGATGAGGGGCATTTATGAAAAGTAGATTATTTACTGGTTTTATCGAAACGCTCAGCTACTTTGCTCCAGTTAACCACGTTCCAGAAAACGCCAAGGTATTCTGCGCGACGGTTCTGGTACTTAAGATAATAAGCGTGTTCCCATACATCAAGTCCAAGTATAGGCGTTCCTTTTACTTCTGCAACATCCATTAAAGGATTATCCTGGTTAGGCGTGGAAGAAATTTCAAGTTTGCCGCCTTTTACTATCAGCCATGCCCAGCCTGAGCCGAAACGGGTAAGGCCTGCATTGTTGAATTTTTCTTTGAAAGCGTCAAAAGATCCGAAAGCGGAAGCAATGCTTTCGGCAAGTTTACCGGTAGGGGTTCCACCTGCACTGGGCGCCAGGCTTTCCCAGAAAAAAGAATGATTCCAATGTCCGCCGCCGTTATTTCTTACGGCCGGGCTGATGGTTCCTGCTGAAGCCACCAGTTCTTCCAACGATTTATTTTCATTTGGCGTTCCTGCAATGGCTTTATTGAGATTGTCAACATAAGCCTGATGATGCTTGCCATGATGGATCTGCATGGTAGTGGTATCGATGTGCGGCTCCAGTGCGTCGTGTGCATAGGGTAGCGCGGGTAATGTAAATGCCATACTTAATGTATTTGATAATGAATAAATATTTGCAACCTTTTTCAAGGTTACGAATTAAGGAGTACAAATTTAGGTCTTGTACCATTATTATAATGACAAATCTTTGACGGGGAAAATTTTATACAATATTGGCGAGCGGATGCGTTACCGGCGCAGCTTAAAGAAATTTTTCATCAGCTTCGCGCATTCATCGCTGAGTAATCCCGTTACCAGTTCGGTTTTGGGATGGAAGGGCCAGGAGACTGGTGTTAATCCTTCAACGGAAGGAGGGCATGTACAGAATTTTTTATAACCATTTTTTTCATCGCTGGCGCCATATACTATTCTTCCGATCTTGCTCCAGTATAAGGCTCCTGCGCACATCAGGCAGGGCTCAACAGTAATATAAATAGTGGCTCCCGGCAGGTATTTGCTTCCGAGAAAATCAAAGGCGGCAGTGAGGGCCAGTATTTCTGCGTGGGCAGTAGGGTCGTTCAGCCTCTCCACCTGGTTATATCCTTTGGCCAGTATTTTATTTTCCTGCAGAATAATGGCGCCTACCGGCACTTCCCCGGCTTCGAAGGCTTTACGCGCTTCCTTCAAGGCCATCAGCATATAATATTCGTCGGTCATGCGCAACAAAAATAAGACAAAATGCAAAGGAGAAAGCTTTGTTTCACGCTATGGGTTTTTCACGCAAAGTCGCAATAGAGCAAAGACGCAAGGGGTTGAAACTCCATTGCGTCTCTTTAGCTTACCCGCCTCTGCGTGAAAGCTTCCGGAAAGGAATCTTGTACTCCAGTAAAGGGCAACCCTACAATTTCACTAACCTTCCGCTTCCGGAAATGCTGCTGGTAATGATGGGCTCTCCTTTATAATATACGGTTCCGCTACCCGAAATATGGGTATCAAGCTCATCGCTCACCCCAAGTTTAATGGTTCCGGAACCGCTGGTATGGGTAACCGCTTTTATGGCCATAACATTCAGGAAATCTAATTGGCCGCTGCCGCTTATGGAAATATCTTCATGAGTTGCCGAGCCATTAAGCGCCTGCACCTGGCCCGAACCGCTGATCTTCGTTTTCACATGTCCTGTTTCCAGCGAGTTAAGGAGGATCTTTCCTGACCCGCTTACCTGTAATTTAACG
Organism: Flavitalea sp.; assembly: GCA_040007215.1. GTDB lineage: Bacteria > Bacteroidota > Bacteroidia > Chitinophagales > Chitinophagaceae > Flavitalea. The sequence continues at coordinate 1,766 of JBDTVL010000165.1, read as the reverse complement.
CTCTCCGGCGCATAATGCTGCAGTACATGTATGGTTCCTGACCCGCTTACCTCTAAAGCCGTTACCGGGGGTGCGGTAACCGTTACACGGATATCCTCGCCCGAACGGATAATGGTGTTATCGCGCACTTTGATCCTCAGTTCATGATTACTAACGTATGTTTCTATCACATTAAGAATATTTTGCTGCGCGTCAATTTTTATGCTGAATACATCACCGGGTTCATAGACCAATTGCCCAGGAACACTATAATGAATACCAGTAAAATCGGAGGTATTCCTTGATTCTGTAACTACCGGCCCTTCCCCGACTATTTTACGGCAGCTATTCAGGCTGATCAATGCAAGAGCCGACAAAAAAATAATGCTGAATTTTTTCATACTTGTTGTTTTTACTTAGTGATGACCACTAATCTTATGATTACCCCTAAGGGGAAATCAAAAAAAATAGTTAATAGTGGATGTAGAATGAACGATGCGTTAGAAATCGATCTTATAATTTAAGATGGGGATCAATCCCGTCTGGTAATTATTGACCACTTCACCCTTGAACGCATCGAAACGCTGATCGTAAATATTTTTGCGGTTGGAGACATTCTGGATATCGAGCGACAGCGTGCTGGTTAGTTTTTTCCTGTTCCATTTCATGCTTACCCTGATATCGGTTCGGAAATATGTAGCATTCTGCAGAGTAAATGCTTCTTTTTCTTTATAAACCGTATAGCCTTTTTCCATTGAACCGGCAATATTGATAGGCGTTGTTCTGAATCCCCCGGCATTGATCATTTTAACATGAATGCCCAGGGTACGTTTTCCATCGCGCAGCGGAAAATCTTTTCCCCCTGTGAAATTGGTTAAGTATTGACCATTAAATCTTGTATCTCTTTCAATGCCATCGGAAGCCTTATATTTCGACTGGTAAAAAGACTGATTCAGTATGAAATACAGGTTCCGGCTTAAATGTTTTTCCAGGGAAATATCGATGCCATAATTCCTGCCTGTGCCTTTATTGACCAGCGCTTCAGTGATATAATCTCCCCGGATATTAAGCGTGGAAAAACTAAGACTATCATAAATGCTTACCGGCACATCCGACAAGGCCTGGTAATACAGCTCGGTTTTTAATCGCAGCGTAGGGTTGAAGGCATGCGCAAAAGAAAAAACATAGTGCGCGGACTTCGTGAAAGAAAGATTTTTATTCGGTAGTACGGATTGACCTTCGGCATTATTGGTTTTAGCAAAATAAACGCCCAGCCCCTGTATCTGGCTATGCATACCATAGCCCAGCGCGATTGAATTCCTGTTATTAAGTTCAAATTTTACCGAGGCCCTTGGTTCGAGAGAATGGGAATGATTAAGTAATAGCTGCAGGTAATGCAATCCCGCCTGGAAGGTTAATTTTCGGGTGGCTTTATATTGCACCTGCGTAAAAGCCTGGAGGGTAGAGGTATTGTTGGAAGTATTTATTCTTACCAGTACAGGATCGCCGGGATTTTCCCTCGATTTCTGGTAATAGTCATACCCAATCAAATTAGCGATTACACCTGTCCGTAAGCTGGTCCTGGCGTTGATCTTCTGATTAGCCGTAGAAGAGAATATCCATTTCCTGGTTTTGAAATTATTCCTGTAGGTATTTAATACTTTTCCTTCATCGCCGGTAAACAGTTCATTATAATCATTACGGGTATACGAAATCGCCGCTGAAGATTTAAGATTGGTATTATTGCCCAAAGCTATGCTGTGCGTAGCGCCCAGGGCGGAGGTGTT
>JBDTVL010000164.1:0-6137 GCA_040007215.1 Flavitalea sp. | reverse complement strand
ATATATACGGCATCCATTACGGTCACCATCCTTTTGATGTGGTGGGCTGGGATGGCTGCTGTTACCCTTATGCTTTCAGCATACATGATTTCGAACCGATCACGGGAAGAGTGCACCAGCCACCGCCTGTTCATCAGACTTTTGAAGGGCATAATTATGTGGTATGTTCTTTTTGCCCGCGGCTGTTCGATTATCATCCCAACGCAATCCCCGCGCCCTATAACCACAGTAATATCGACAGCGATGAGCTGCTGTATTATGTAGATGGCGATTTCATGAGCCGAAAAAAAGTGTCGAGGGGGATGTTAACCCTTCATCCCAGCGGTATTCCTCATGGGCCGCATCCCGGCGCCGTGGAAAAAAGTATTGGCGCTAAGGAAACTAAAGAACTGGCCGTGATGGTAGATACCTTTCATCCTTTAAAGCTCACCAAGGAAGCTTTAAATATTGAAGATAAAGGCTATATTATGAGCTGGTCGGAGTAACGGTCATGGGCAATCGAAGGATGATTTTTTGTATAACACTGAGCTTCCTTACCTGATGTTATAAAATTAATTTTGAACTATAGATAACCTGTTTTACTTTTGTTAACCATTTGGTTAAACTGTATGGTTAATGAAGAAAGACGAATCAACGGAGCAAAAGATATTATCGGCGGCGAAAAAAGTATTTGTAGCGAAAGGCATGTCCGGCGCACGCATGCAGGATATTGCCGATGAAGCGGGCATCAACAAGGCCCTGCTGCATTATTATTTCAGGAACAAGGAAATGTTATTCGAGACCATCTTCCTGGAGCTGTCAACCGATTTCTTTCCCCGTCTTAAAATGATCTTTGATTCCGACGATACTTTGTTTACCAAGATAGAAAAATTCTGTACGGCCTATATCGACAATATCCTGGTCAATCCCTATATACCCATTTTTGTGTTGAATGAAATTCACCAGCGACCCCAATGGTTTGCCGAAAAAGTGATGAAGGCCGGTGCCCCCAACATGGCAAAGCTGGCTAAACAGGTGCGCGAAGAAGTAAAAGCAGGCAGGATCCGCCCCATCCACCCGGCGCAACTGATCATGAATATGCTGTCGATGTGCATATTCCCTTTCGTGGCAAGACCTATGCTGATGAACCTGATGGGCATGGATGATCCGATATTCAGGAGCCTGATGGAAGACAGGAAAACAGAAATACCCAGGTTTATAATGAGCTCAATTAAACTATAATTTTTTTTATGCGTGCATTAACTAACTGGTTAAAAACCCTGAGGCGGAATAAAATCGTCCTGCTGCTTTTAGCGCTGCCCTTTACCGGCTTCAGTCAGCTTATCACGCTCGATGAAGCATATGCGCTTGCCCGTGAGCATTACCCGCTGATTAAACAGAAGGACCTCATCAGGCAAACGGAGGAACTGAACATCAGCAATATCAGCAAGGGACTGCTTCCGCAACTCTCCATCAATGGGCAGGCCAGTTACCAGTCGGAAGTAACTTCAGTGAAAGTGAATATTCCAGGCGTTAATATTTCTGCGCCCGAAAAAGATCAGTACAGGCTTACCGCCGATCTGAGCCAGTTGGTATATGATGGCGGCTTAACGCGCCAGCAGAAAGTATTACAGCTATTGGATGCGAAAGCCCAGGATCAGCAGGTAGAACTGGAAATGTATAAGCTGAAAGAAAGGATCATACAGGTATTCCTGGGAATACTTTTCCTGGATGAACAACTCAGGCAGGCCGCCCTGGTAAAAAATGACCTGGGCATCGGTATAAAAAAAGTACAGGCCCAGGTACAGAATGGCGTGGCTTTCAAATCTAATCTCAGCGCCCTGCAGGCAGAATCTCTTAAAGCCGATCAGCGGACGATTGAAATTAAGTCGTCGCGAAAAGGATTGATGGAAACGCTTGGCCTGTTCATCAACAAAAAGCTTGACGAGAACACCGTGCTGGAACCTCCCTCGCCCCCTTCATCAAATAATACAGAGATAACCAGGCCGGAAATAAAATTATACAGCGATCAGTCGGCAGTACTGGATCATCAATACAAAATGATCAGGGCTAGGAATCTGCCAAAAACCAGTTTGTTCCTGCAGGGTGGTTATGGCAGGCCCGGACTTAACCTGCTTAAAAATGAATTTGATCCTTTTTATATCGGGGGCTTGCGGTTTAACTGGTCTCTGGGCGGATGGTATACGCAGAAGAACGATAAGCGGCTTATCCAGGTAAACCAACAGATCATCGATTCGCGTAAGCAGACTTTCCTGCTGAACACCGCAACGCAACTCAGCCAGCAGCAGTCGGAAGTAGAAAAACTAAACCAGCTTATTGATGCAGACAACGAGATCGTGGTTTTAAGGAAAAGCGTTACCGATGCCGCTAAAGCGCAATTAGACAATGGCGTGATCACGGCTAATGATTACCTGCGGGAAGTCAACGCGGAAGATATGTCGCGGCAAAATATGATCGCTCACCAGATACAGTTATTACAGGCTAAAATTAATTATCAAACCATTACAGGCAAATAATATGACACGTATTCTGAACAAGTTACCGTCGCCGCTCAAACCTCTGCTCTTTCTGTTGATCATAGTATCTGCGGCATGCAAAAATAACCATACGGAATCGGATGTTTCCGGAACTTTTGAAGCGGATGAAGTGATCGTATCGTCAGAATTACCCGGACGCATTCTTAGTTTTTCGGTAGAAGAAGGGCAGTCCATCCCGAAAGATTCTGTGGTAGGCGCTATTGACGCTATCAATATTTCCCTGCAAAAAGAACAGGTGAATGCCAGTATTGAGGCGCTTTCGCAAAAAACAGCCGATGTGCTTCCGCAGATAAAATTATTACAGGATCAGTTAGTGGTGCAGTCATCGCAATTTGCCACGCTCCAGAGAGAAAAAATAAGGATAGAGAATTTATTGAAACAGGATGCGGCCACGGGCAAACAGCTTGATGATATCAATGCGCAACTGGATGTAACGCAAAAGCAGATGTTGGTTACCCGCCAACAGATCAATGTTCAGAAAAATTCGGTTTCCACGCAGAACCGCAGCGTATTGAGTGAAGGCGCTCCATTGAAGAAAAGAATACAGCAACTGGACGACCAGTTACAACGTGCGAATATTACCAATCCGGTTTCGGGAACAGTGTTGACTACCTACGCAGAAGCCGGCGAAGTGACCGCCGCAGGAAAAGCATTATATAAAATCGCCAACCTGGATATGATGACGCTAAGAGCGTATATCACGGCCAGCCAGTTGTCGCAGGTAAAACTCGGGCAGCAGGTAACCGTACAGACAGATGATGGGAAAGACGGGTATAAAAAATATCCCGGAACGATTTCCTGGATAGCGGATAAGGCAGAGTTTACGCCAAAGACCATCCAGACAAAAGAAGAACGCGCCAATCTTGTTTATGCCGTTAAGGCAAATGTTAAGAACGACGGGTATCTTAAGATCGGTATGTACGGAGAACTTTTATTCAACCCCCAACAGCCCTGATCCTATGCCTGCAGTGATCGTACATGAACTGGTTAAAAAATATGGTTCGGCAAAAGAACCCGTCGAAGCGCTGAAAGGAATTTCTTTTAACGTGGAGAAGGGCGAACTATTTGGAATCATCGGTCCTGATGGAGCGGGTAAAACTTCTTTATTTCGCATACTCACCACCTTGCTGCTGCCCGATAGCGGTAGCGCTAGCGTAGACGGTTTTGATACTGTTAAAGAGTATAAACAGATCCGCAACAGGGTTGGTTATATGCCAGGAAGATTTTCGTTGTACCAGGATCTCACCGTAGAAGAGAACCTTCAATTCTTTGCCACTATTTTCAATACCACCATCAGCGGCAACTATGAACTGATCAAAGATATTTATTCACAGATCGAACCTTTCAAAAAAAGGAAAGCAGGAAAATTATCGGGAGGCATGAAACAGAAGCTGGCGTTAAGCTGCGCGCTGATCCATCGTCCTTCTGTATTATTTCTCGATGAACCAACCACCGGCGTAGATGCGGTTTCCCGAAAAGAATTCTGGGGTATACTAAAAGGATTGAGAGCGCAGGGCATTACCATCCTGGTATCTACGCCTTATATGGATGAAGCCGGGTTATGCGACAGGGTTGCGCTGATGCAGAACGGGCAACTGTTATCGATGAATACGCCGGACGGCGTGATCGCGGATTTTAAATATCTATTGCTGGCGGTTAAGGGGCCTAATATGGGGAAACTGTTACAGGCATTGAAATTGTTCGATGGCGTAGAAGATGCCTATCCTTTTGGCGAATACCATCATGTGGTTCTGAGAAATGATGGCGATCAGCAACGGCTGGAACAGTATCTCCGCGAAAAGGCGCTGGATATTTCAATCGTTCCCGTCAAGCCCAACATTGAAGATTGTTTTATAGCCCTGATGAAAAATTAATGATGAACAACGAAAACATGATATCGGCAGAGGGTCTCACTAAACGTTTTGGCGATTTTATTGCGGTGGATAATATCTCCTTCGAAGTAAAAAAAGGCGAGATATTCGGTTTTCTCGGAGCCAACGGCGCAGGTAAAACAACGGCTATGCGTATGTTATGCGGGCTCTCTCTGCCTAGTTCGGGAAAAGGGCTGGTGGCGGGATTCGATGTATACCGGCAGACAGAACAGATCAAGAAAAATATCGGGTACATGAGCCAGAAGTTTTCGTTGTATGAAGATCTTACCATTACCGAGAACATTCGTTTTTATGCCGGCATTTATGGTAAAAGCAATGCTTTCATCAAAGAAAAAACAGCGCGGGTACTGAAGCAGCTTCATTTAGAACAGGAAGCCAATAAACTGGTCCGCTCCCTACCGCTTGGCTGGAAGCAGAAACTGGCATTTTCGGTAGCTACTTTTCATGAGCCATCTATTGTTTTTCTTGACGAGCCTACCGGCGGAGTAGATCCCGTTACCAGGCGGGAATTCTGGAACATGATCTACCAGGCTGCGGAAAATGGCATCACGGTTTTTGTGACAACGCATTATATGGACGAGGCGGAATATTGTAACCGGGTATCGATCATGGTAGATGGAAGAATAGACGCGCTGGATACGCCTTCGGCGCTGAAGAAAACTTTTAATGCAGCATCTATGGAAGAAGTGTTCCTGAGGCTGGCGAGAAGCGCCACGCGAAGCGACGCATAAAATGCATTCGAACATATGAAGGAATAAATATTCAGCGTACTTTAAATCAGATGGAGATGAAACAGTTTCTTTCATTGGTAAAAAAAGAGTTCTACCATATTCTTCGCGACAGGCAAACCATGTTCATCCTGCTGGGTATGCCCATTGTGCAGATCATTCTTTTCGGTTTTGCGCTGACCAACGAAGTAAAAAATGCAAAGATCGCTGTGCTGGATAATTCGAAAGACATATCCACCATATCCATTACCGAAGAGGTCGCCGCAAGCCGGTATTTCGATATTGAAAAAAATCTTTCTTCCTATAATGAAATCGAATCAGCTTTCCGGGAAGGAAAAATAAAAATGGCGATGGTGTTCCCACAGCATTTCCATGCTGATCTTGTTCATTTTAATAAGGCCCAGGTGCAACTGGTAGCAGATGCTTCTGATCCCAATACAGCCAATACGCTTACGAATTATGCTGCCGCTATTATACTGGACTACCAACGCCGTATAACCGATAATAAGAAGCTTCCTTATACTATCAACCCGGAAGTAAGGATGTTGTATAATCCGCAGCTAAAAGGCGCTTACAGTATGGTTCCCGGCGTTATGGCTATGGTGCTGATGCTGGTATGTACGATGATGACGGCCATCACTATTGTCAGGGAAAAAGAACTCGGCACGATGGAAGCGCTGCTGGTGTCGCCGGTGCAGCCTTTAAAGATCATCCTCGCAAAAGCGGTTCCCTACCTGCTTTTATCTATCGTTAACATTGCCAGCATACTGCTGCTGAGCGTGTTTGTTCTGGAAGTGCCTATTAATGGCAGCCTGACCCTGCTGACTTTTGAAAGTATTTTATTTACGCTTACCTGCCTGGCTTTTGGATTGCTGATCTCTACGTCTACGGAATCGCAGCAAACCGCAATGTTCATCTCCTTAACGGGAATGTTCCTGCCAACGGTCATGCTTAGCGGTTTTATGTTCCCGATAGAGAAT
>JBDTVL010000163.1:0-6140 GCA_040007215.1 Flavitalea sp. | reverse complement strand
AAATCCTGTTATTATTTTACCGCTCTTATTCAGCGGGAATTGTTTTTGTTAAAAAAGTATAGGTTTTAAATAGATTATAGAAAAATTATCCCCTCGCAACTACCTAGTTTTGGCATAACTTAAGGCATCATTATTCATCTTAAGCAATTCATTATGCCAAATTCACGCAGGGATTTTATTAAACAATCAACTTTAACGGCAGCCGGGGTTTTTAGCGGCGCTATGGGTATGAATGCCCAGAGTTACAGAAGGATCATAGGTTCCAATGACAGGGTAAGAGTAGGAGTGGTGGGCTATTCCGATCGTTTCAGAAACGCGCATCTTCCCAGTTTCATCCGTCATTATAAAGACCTCAATTTCGATATCGTAGCTGTTTCGGATATCTGGAAGTTAAGGAGAGAAGAAGGCCAGGCATTTCTAAAGCAACAAATGGGTCATGATATTCTTCCCTGCCGCAACAATGATGAATTGTTTAGTCAGAAAAATGTTGACGCCGTATTTGTCAGCACCGCCGATTTTCAGCATGCGCAGCATACCGCAGCGGCGGTAAGAGCCAACCTGGATGTTTATTGCGAAAAGCCGTTTGCAGAAACCATGGAAGATGCCCGGTTTGCGCTGAAAGCGGTAAAAGAAACAGGCCGTATTGTTCAGATCGGATCGCAAAGAAGAAGCGGAAGCAATTACCAGGCGGCAGAGACCTATATAAAATCAGGGGCTTTCGGACCAATCAGTATGGTAGAGCTCACCTGGAATGTTAACCAGCCCGGACGCTGGCGCAGACCAGCGTTGGTAGCCAAATGTAAGGAAGAGGATCTTGACTGGAAGCGTTACCTGCTGAACAGACCTTTTGAAGCGTTCGACCCCCGTAAATACCTTGAATACCGTTTATTCTGGCCATATTCTTCCGGTCTGCCAGGACAGTGGATGTCTCACCAGATCGACACTGTACATTGGTTCAGCGGATTCAATCATCCGAGGAGCGTAATGGCTAACGGCGGCATATATACGTGGAAAGATGGGAGAAGAAACTGGGATACGATCACTTCCGTGTTTGATTATGGTCCTAAGGACGATGCGTCTACAGGATTCCAGGTAGTGTTTATGTCGCGTATGGGTAATGGAGAAGAATCTCCCAAGGAAATATATTATTCCAATGGCGGAGAGATGAACCTCGATACCAATAAAATTTCTCCTGAGGGCGGGTTAACTGAAAAAGCGGCGTCGGCGATGGGTATGAAGGCCAACCTGCTACCTGCAAAGAACCTGGTAGATGTTTCCGTTAAAGTGGAAGCTACCGCTAATGCCGGAAGCGATGATTCTACTTCTGCGCATATCAGGAACTGGATGGAATGTATCCGCAGCCGCAAGCAGCCCAATGCGCCTGTTGAAGTGGGCTATTATCACTCCATTGCCAATATTATGACTACCGCTTCAGCAAGAACGGGAGCTAAAGCCACTTTTGATGAAGCTACCCAGGAAGTAATGGTAGATGGGAAAGTTTTTAAATATTAATTGATTATGAAGATTGACAGTCCTGTTGATGGAGATATACTGCACACCAATGATGGAGCGGTTAAAGAAGATGGTTTGCATACTACCATAAAAGTTTCCGCTACGTCCGGAAGCGTCATTTTCGTTAATGGTAATAAATTAGACCAGTCCGGAGATCTCTTTACCGGCGACATTGTTCTAAAACAATACCGGAATGTATTTGAGGTAACGGATCAGATAACGAAAGAAATAGAAACGATCGTTATCTATTTTCTTAAGGATCTTGCCGGTAAATACAGGCTTTCCATCGATGATAATATCTGGTTTCTGCAAGACCTTACTGAAAACGCAAACCGCTACCAATCGTTGTTTGATAATGATTACCTGGCTTTCTTAAAAAAGGTCAATGAAAAGTATGGCACAAAAGTGCATCTCAATTTATTTTACCAGGTGGAAGGTTTTGATCTTTCCCGGATGACCGGCAAGTTCAGGCAGGAGTGGAAAGATAATGCATATTGGATCAAGCTGAGTTTTCATGCATTACAGGAATTTCCGGATATGCCTTATGTAAACGCCGGTTATGAAGAAGTTAAACATGATTGTCAATTGGTGGATGCGGAGATCAGGCGTTTTGCCGGCGAAGAGGTAATGGGCTCCGTTACCACCATTCACTGGGGAGAGGCTACCGTAGAGGGTTCCAGAGCAATGAGAGACCAGGGATACAAAGCGCAGCTTGGTTATTTTAATATAGATGACGGACTGCCTGCAGTATCTTATTACCTGGATGAAGAACAGCGCCGGAATATCAAGAAACGGTTTGTGTGGAAGGATAACCGGGAAGATATTGTTTTTATAAAAACGAGTATTGTTATTGATACTAAAAAGCTGGATGATATTTTACCTCATTTAAACAGGTATATTGACGAATCGCGTATGCCTCCTTATGTTGATCTGCTTGTTCATGAGCAATATTATTATCCCCGTTATCATAATTACCAACCCGATTACCGCGAGAAGATATTAACGGCCGTTAAGTGGGCTGATGATAATGGGTACAAGCCGGCATTTCTAACAGATTGTATTTTCGATAAACGAAAAAGCTAAAAGCTTTAATCATTTTTAAGAGCAGATACATGGATAATAAAAGGCGCAATTTTTTAAAACAATCGGGTCTTGCAGGAATTGGAATGGTGGCAGGGATGATGTCTTCCTACGCAAATGATGCCGATGAACTGGCCCGTATTAAAGAAGAGGCGGAGTATCAGCGTCCGCAGCGTTTTAATATGAGCGGTTATGCGGCGCCTAAGCTTGAAAAAGTGCGTATTGGTTTTATAGGTCTTGGTAACCGTGGCGCCGGAGCTGTAGAGCGTATGAATAAAATAGAAGGCGTATCGATCATGGCGCTTTGCGATCTCCGCCCCGAAAAAGCGGAAGAAGCGAGGAAGCTGGTAGCTCCCTCAGGGCATAATCCTCAACTGTATAGCGGAAACCCCGATGAATGGAAAAAACTATGCGAGCGAGAGGATCTTGACCTGGTCTATATTTTAACGCCCTGGTCGTTACATACGCCAATGGCGGTTTTCGCCATGAACCATGGTAAACATGTTTGCGTTGAAGTGCCTGCAGCTAAGACCATAGCAGAGTGCTGGCAGTTGGTGGAAGCCTCCGAGCGTACCCGAAAACATTGCATGATGACAGAAAACTGTTGTTATGATTTTTCGGAGATGATGACGCTTAATATGGCCCGCGATGGTTTTTTTGGAGAAGTAACGCATTGCGAAGGCGCTTACATTCATAATTTACAGGAACTGATCTTTTCCAAAGAGCATTTTTATAAGATGTGGGAACTGGAAGAAGGTTTTAAGAGAACCGGCAACCTGTATCCCACGCATGGTCTTGGCCCGCTTTGCCAGGTCATGAATATTAACCGGGGAGATAAAATGGAATTTCTTGTATCGGTTTCCAATAACGATTTTATACTGGGACCCCTGGCCAGTGAACTCGCTTCCAAAGATGATTTTTACACCCAGTACACGGGCAAGAAATATAATGGCACCATGAATACCACCACTATTCGCACTACAAAGGGTAAAACAATACTGGTGCAGTTTGATGTAAGCTCGCCGCGACCGTATTCGCGTATCCAGCTGGTGAGCGGAACCAAAGGCATTGGCCTGAAATACCCTGAGCCTGCCCGTTATGCCACCGGGCATGAATGGTTGTCGCAGGAAGAATATCAGAAACTGGAGGAGAAATACACTCCCCCGATCATCAGGAAGATCGGCGCATCGGCGAAGCAGATCGGAGGTCATGGCGGAATGGATTTCCTGATGGACTGGAAAACGATCGATTGCCTTAGAAATGGATTGCCGCTTGATCAGAATGTATATGACGCCGCATTATGGAGTTCTGTGGCGCCGCTGACCGTTTGGTCGGTCGCTAACCGATCTACTTCCATCAGCGTTCCTGATTTTACGGGCGGTTCCTGGAAAACGAATAAGCCGGTAGACCTGCTGATGATTGAAGGCGGAAATACAAAAGTGAAAATATAAGTATCGGAGAACTAGCCTGGAGGTATATAAAAATTATAAGGATGAAACCAAAAAGCAATCGCCGGGATTTTATCAGGATGTCGGCGCTCTCTGGAGCCGGCTTAACCCTTGGCGCAAGCATTAACTCACTGTATGGCGCAGATGCAAGTATCATTTCCCCTGCGCCAGCGCTTTTTCAGCCTGGTACGGCATATTCGGGGAATGCTGCTAGCCTGGCTTTTGCGCCCAGGCGCGCCGCTAGCTGGTGGACAAACCTGGATGATATTCTCTGGCCGCAAAAGAAAATTATAGATAAAATAAAAAGAAGAGCTGAAAATTTTTCAAAAGCGAAAATAGATACTGCTATCAATTTCGGGTTTCATATACGATTTGACTTTTCGAATTATTTTGGGCAATTACATGGTTACTATGCCAATGTTTGCGAAGAGCTGCATAAGTACGATATTAAATTCATGGAACATTATTCCTGCAATCATGTGGAAAGACCAAGGAATGATCAGCAATTGAGAGAACTGCAGAAGGGCCAGCGTCATCATGTTTTATTATTTCATGATCCTATCGCTGCCCAGTATGCGCAATATGAAGGGCATCTTTTTAATGATCTCTGCGAAGTCGATATCCGCGATGGCAGCAGGGGCTATGCCTCCGATTACCAATTGGACGTGTTTTGTCATAATAACCCCGGGTTTATTGACATGCACAGGAAGTACCTGGTTAGGCTGATGAAAGATGTTCCTTTTGATGGTATCGAGATAGATGATATGTGCGATTATGCAGGATTTACTACCTGCGGATGTAATTATTGCCGGGAGCGGTTGAAGAAAGATTACGGGCGCGTGATACCTCCCTTTGGCGAAAAATATTTTTGGGGCGACACCGCCAATCCTGATAAACAATCGTGGGGAAATTATGAGAACCCTGCTTTCAGGGATTGGTTGAGGATGAAATCGGATTCAGTGGTGGATCACTTGAAAATGATCAAATCCACTATCGGCAATATTCCTCTTATGACCTGTTGTTCCAATGCCGGTCCGATCGTATTAAATTCGATTGCCCTGAACCTGGAAAAGATGGCGCCTTATCTTGATTTATTTATGCTCGAAAATGTGGGCATCACCGTTAAAACGGTGGATTGGATGATCATGGATGCCGAAGCCCTTTATCAAAAAGATGTCGCTGAGAAAAAAGGACAAGCGCCCGCAATTACGATAAGTTATATGATCTATCCCAAGGGCGGTTACCTGGGATGGAGCCTGGCTCGGTTCTGGGGTGTTGCTAACTGGAGCAGTACCCTGCATCAAAGACTGGAAGAAGATCCTGCGGATGCTATGGAAATTGAAGATATTATCAGTCCTTATAATAACTGGGAAATTCATCATAGCGATCTTGATAATGCGGATAGCAGGGATCTTGTAGAGGCAAGACTGGTCACCAGCAGTTATTGCCGCGACAATGGCTGGAGAGGAAGTGATGGACTTGAACAGTGGGACAGGGTCAAAGCCTGGTCGGCGCTGTTTATTAAGCACAATATGGGTTACCGTCTTTTGCGTTCAGATGAACTTGCCGATAGCCAGTTGTTGAGCGATGAGTATACACCGCTGATCTTGGATGGCGTGGCTTGCGTGTCTGACGCTCAGTTCAAAGCCATAAAATATTTTCTTAAGAAAGGAGGAATGGCCTGGATAGCGTGGCCATTTGGAACTCATGATGAAAAGGGATTTAAAAGAACTGTTCCTTTATCAGAAGCGCTCCGCAAAGAGCATTATAGGAATGTGATAGTTGTGAATACCGCAACAGCCTCCGATCCGCTAAAAGAGCTTATCTCCAAAAGAAAATTCACGCCGGTATTGAAACAAATATCCGGGAATATCCAATGGGCTGCCAGGATTAAATTTTATAAGAATAAGCCTGCGATTCATTTTCTAAATACAGCCCTTGTTGCCGTTCCTCATCCAACGGAAACGGATAGCTCCGGAACGCCGATCTTATTGGATTTTCATTCGATGGATAAAGACAATAAGCTGGAATATACATTTGATAGCGATAAAGCGCCATTCGATAAACTGGCGGTATGGAGTCCTGAACTGGGTGAGAACA
>JBDTVL010000162.1:0-6143 GCA_040007215.1 Flavitalea sp. | reverse complement strand
GAATTGCAAAATTCCTTTATCATCATTCGGATGAAGAGCGTATGCACATGCTGAGGTTATTCAAGTATATCAATGACAGGGGAGGGCATGCTATTGTTCCAGGGCTTGATGCTCCGCCAAAATTATATTCTTCCATTCACGAAATATTCGAAACTATCCTCTCGCATGAGATAAAAGTTTCCAATGAGATCAATGCGCTGGTGGAGCTATGCATTCAGGAAAAGGATTATACCACGCACAACTTCCTGCAATGGTATGTAGCGGAACAGATAGAAGAAGAAACCCTTGCCAGAAATGGTCTCGACAAACTGAAATTAATAGGAGATGATAAGGGTGGTATGTATCTTTTCGACCGCGATCTAGAAACCCTTTCCATCACCATGGGAAACAGCGGCGGTGGAAAAGGGAAAGGCGGCCATGGCCATTAATTGAGGCTCCTGAAATCGACAGGCACCAGTTTACTTACGCCAGGTTCCTGCATAGTTACCCCATAGATCACATCAACAGCATTCATGGTCATTTTGTTGTGCGTAACAATAATGAACTGGCTCTCTTCGCTGAATTTTCGGATCATGTGGGTGAACTTGCCAACATTGGCATCATCAAGAGGGGCGTCAACTTCATCCAATATACAGAATGGCGCAGGTTTGATCAGGTAAATGGAGAACAGCAGCGCCGTAGCAGTTAGCGTTTTCTCTCCCCCGCTTAACTGGCTGATAGAAGAAGGCCGTTTGCCCTTAGGTTTGGCCACGATATCGATTCCTGTTTCGGCAAGATTTTCGGGGTTGTCTAATACCAGATCAGCAGTATCATCTTCTGTAAAAAGCGCCTTGAATACTTTCTGGAAATTTTCCCTTACCCGGTTAAAGGTATCCAGGAATTGCAGGTTAGCGGTAGCTTCCACTTCCTGTATGGTCTGCAACAAACTTTCTTTGGCCGTAACCAGGTCATTTTTTTGTTCGAGGATGAACTCGTATCGTTTTTTCATTTCCTGGAAAGCTTCGATAGCGGTAGGATTTACTTCTCCTATATTTTCCAGCCGCTTTTTCATCCTGTCCGATTTTTCCTGCAGCTCTTCAACGGGAACTTCTCCTGTTCGGGACTGGTCAATAATGTCATCGAGATTGATGCGGAATTCTACGCTAAGTCTTTCTTTCATGCCTGCCAACTGCAGCTTCAGCTCATTGAGTTTATCCTTGATCTCGCTCAGTAAATGTTCTACCTGCTCTTTATTCTTGATCTTGTGCCGCAGCGCAGATTCTTTTTCATTAAGGGCATTACGTAAGTTGTAATAAGATTGATCCGCTTCGTTCAGCTTCTTTTCTTCTTCTTCTTTTTTCCTGAGCAGGTTGATCAGTCCGGTCTCGGCGACTGATAAAACCTCGCTACCTTCCGATATGCTTTCGGTGGTCTGTTTCAGTTGTGAGGCATTGGTGTCGATCTGCTGCTTGAGGCCGTTTAACTGATTCTTCTTAAAATCTTCTTCCTGCGTTAAAGCATTGATCCGGCTATGCTGCCGGGTAACCTGTAAATTAAATTCATTGAATTCTGCGGAAGCGGCGCTGAATTGCTGCTCTGTTTCTTTATACTCCAGCTCGGATTCTTTTAATTTTTCGCGAAGCTCATTTAGCAGGTTGACCAACTGAAGCCATTCACTCCTGGTTCCTTCGATAGAGGCAGAAGTGTTCTGCAGGTTGATCTGCATTTCTTCCATCCTGTTCAGCGAAGTATGCTGCAACCCATGAAGATTCTCCAGTTTATTCTGCAAGGAAAATACCTGGTTGGTGAGTGCGCTGATATCTTCCTGCGCTTTTTTAATGGCATTCTCTTTCAACTGCTCATTGTAAGCGATCACTTCATTGTGCTTGATCTGGATATTTGATCTCAGCTCATTAACGATCAGTTCCTGGCTCTTTATCTGTTCCCGTAATTTTTCGAGGTTCTTGGCCCGTCCTATTTTCTTTCCTTCAAATATGCCCACACTACCGCCGGTGAGGGAATATTTTCCTTTTACATACTTGCCATGTTTTTCCAGCACTACCGAACCATTGCTGTTGGACAGCGCTTCTTCGTCTTCGGCAATATATACATTACCTAAAAGGTGTTCAGCTAATTTACGGTACTGTTCATCTACTTCAATCACATCAAGCACAGGAATACTACCTGTCGGTTGATGATCAGCATTAGGACTGACTGACTGGTTGAGTTTGTCCAGCAAAAAGAAATTGGCTTTTCCTTTTTTATTATCGTCGAGGAGATGTACGGCCTGAAGACCTTCCTGCAGATTGTTCACCACGTAGTAGTTCAGAAAAGGTTCCAGCACATTTTCTACTGCAGCGCGGTATTCTTCTTTTACATAAATGATATCTGTAAGAATGGGCGCCGTATGGTTCCATCCTGTATTCTTGTGCAGGAATTTTACGCTTTCAGGATATCCTTCCATCGAATCGATCAGGCTTTTAAGCAGGTCGTATTCATTCTTTTTTGAATCGAGCTTCCTGCCTTCTTCCGCCAGTTGCTGGCGAAGATGTTCCACTTCCGATTGGGTTTGCAGGATCTGTTCTTTTGTTTTTTCATGCTGCTCCTGCAACTGTCGCAGGTCTGTTTTACGCGTTTCCAGCTCCTGTTCACGCACCATTCTTTCTTCTTCCAGCTGTTTCAACTGGCTGCTACGCACTTCACGTTCGGCTTCTATCTGCTCAATGGCCTGCTGAAGATTTTGGATAGAGGTATCGGCTACGGCTACTTTTTTCTCTGCGTCAAACTGGTTCCTCTGAACAGAAAGATTTTCGCTCCGGAGCGTATCCAGGTGCGTTCTCTTACCATCGAATATTTTTCTTTTTTCCTCTACCGTTTCTTTGATCTGTTCCAGTTTGTCGTCAAGACTTTCCAGCTTGGCTTTTTCTTCAACCACCTGCGATTGCGTAAAGCTGATGCTTTCGTCAAGACCTTTCAGCTGTATTTCGCTACGCGATAAAAATTCCTGCAGGTTAGTTTCTTTTTCCTGTAAAAAGTTAAGGCGCTGCGAAGCCAGGTTCTTATCGTTTTCTTTCGAACGAAGCTGTTGCAGCAGGTCGTTAAACTCGTGCTGCAGCGATTGTAACGCTTTTTCCTTTATGATGAAGTCGAGCTTTTCCTGCTCCATCTGCGCTTCTTCACCGGCAATAATGGCTTCCAGTTCAATCCTGCGGTCGGTTTCTGTTTCTGATTGCTGATTAAGATCGCGGTAAGTGATATTAAATCCTTCCAAAGAGGCTTTCGCAAGTTCTATACTTACTTCGCGGTAATCCTTTTTGATCTCATAATATTTCTCTGCTTTTTTAGCCTGGTTTTCGAGACTTTTAAGCTGGTTGTTGATTTCGAAAAGAAGATCTTCAATACGCGCTAGATCCTGCTCGGTGGCATCGAGTTTTTGTTTGGCTTCCTTCTTACGTGTTTTATAAATGGTGATCCCCGCCGCCTGCTCCAGCATTCTGCGACGGCTGTTTTCCTTATCTTTTATAATATCATCTACCATCCCCAGTTCAATGATAGCATAGGAGTCGGTGCTGATACCGGTATCCATGAACAGGTTCTGGATATCTTTCAGTCTGCAGGTTACATCATTAAGACGGTATTCACTTTCGCCGCTTTTATAGAATTTACGGGTTACCGTAACGGTGGTGAATTCGGTGGGCAATAAATTCCTGGTGTTTTCAAAAGTAAGGCTCACTTCAGCCAGTCCGCTGGCAGAGCGGGTTTTGGAGCCATTGAACACCAGGCTTTCCAGGTTCTCAGATCGAAGATGACTGATCTTCTGCTCGCCGATTACCCAGCGGATGCTATCAATGATATTACTTTTACCGCAGCCATTCGGACCTACAATCCCGGTAATATTATCATCAAAGTTTACGATGGTCTTATCCGCAAAACTTTTAAAACCTTTGATTTCTAAACTCTTTAATCTCAAGACAGGTTGATTTAGGTAAGCAGGCAAATATAGAAGAATAGGCATAGACGTTATTCACGTTTTATGCACAAGCTAGAGCTTGCTTTTTCTGAATCTTCGTAGTCTTACGCTAGCATTTTGAGTAAGGCTGCTGGAAAGATAAACTTCACGTTTATATACCCCGTCGGTGATCACCATCAGGGCTGTATTAGGAGGATATTTGCCCAGGTTAACGGCAAACATGCTGAGTTCGCTGATCTCTGATAAAGTATCAAGCGCTACAAATACGTTTAATGCGCGGCTGCTGAGCAGTTGATTGATGATAACCGGTTTGCCATTGATAAAAACGCTGATACTGTCGCCGTCTACATCTCCATTGTCATAAAACTGCACCAGTATAGAATCGGAGGCCACTATGATATCCCGGCCATAAATATTTTTCCGGGAGGAGAATTTATCTTCCATTTCCCTGGCCGTGGAGGCATTAAAAGCTGGCGCCAAGTTCATTGTATTGCCTATCGCGATAGCAGGGCCCACCGTATCTGGTTTTTTTGCAAAGGGAGTCACAGTAGAAAGTGTACCTGCGATGCTACCAATAGTTGAGCTGTCTTTGGAAACAACTACAATGTTTGAAGTGTCTTTTTTAATATTGACGCTGTCTGCGACAACTGAAGGAGAAGTAATCACTGCCGGAGCGGAATCTTTTTTAACGGATGCATTGACTACAAAATCCTGTTCGCGAGGATGCCAGAATTTTTTACCGGCAGATACATTTTTCAGAAGACTGTCCTGGATTGTTTCTGAAGAATCCAGGAGCAGCGTAACCCTTAGCTCGGGGCAGGTGTATTTATATTTGGGAACCGTGTAAAAGGAGCCGCGTATGGTGCTGTTCACCCTTGATGCCATAAAGGTTCCCTGAAAGTTCATAGGGCATTCAATACCATTTTTGGTATCTGCTCCATAGAATAACATAGGAAGATTTCGTATGTCTACCTGCCTGGTTTTAGGATCATAAGTGCCCCGCACAAAAAAGCTCTGGTAGCTATCTTTAAAATAATAGGCGAATATTCCTTCAATATCATTGCCTTTCTGCTTTAGCGTTAGTTCGGTGAGGTAATTGCTGTTGTTGCCGGAAAGCATTACATCTGCTTTTCCGTACCATGCACCTGTTACTGATTGCGCCTTTAGCCCATCCAGAGAACAGGAAGCGGTGATCTGCAATATCAGCGAGGCGATGAAAATCAGGATCATTCTGAGCATAGGTGAAGATAAAAATAAAATGGAGCGTACAATGAGGCGGCCATTGCTTATCTGGTAAAATTACTTTAAATATTTTTTCATTTCTCTGTCCGTGTCGCGCTGCCTGATGGTATCGCGTTTGTCATGCAGTTTTTTCCCTTTACCCAGTCCTACTTCCATTTTGGCGAGTCCTTTTTCAGAAAAAAATATTTTAAGGGGAATAACGGTATACCCTTTTTCTTTCATCTTGGTTTCAATCTTTTTCAGTTCTCTTTTCTGCAACAGCAGTTTTCTTTCGCGAATAGGATTATGGTTATTACCCGAACCATGCGTGTATTCGGCAATATTCAGGCTTTTGATCCAGAGCTCTCCTTTGTGAAAATAACAATAGCTGTCGTTGAAATTTGCTCTTCCGGCTCTTAGCGATTTTACTTCGGTGCCGGTCAATACAAGCCCGGCATCGTATTTATCGTCGATGAAAAATTCAAAATAAGCCGATCTGTTCTTCATTTCTGCCATAACGGAAGCGCTAAATTAAACATCTCCAGGGTTTTTTCAATAAAACCCCGGAAGCGCCATTCAGATAGACTGTTATAAAGTAAATTAATTCCTGAACAAACGTAATACGGTAGCCAGTTTTTCTTTGAGTTCTTTACGGGGAACGATAAAATCGAGAAACCCATGTTCCAGTAAAAATTCGCTTCGCTGAAACCCTTCGGGAAGATCTTTTTTAATGGTTTCCCTGATCACTCTAGGACCGGCAAAACCGATCAGCGCGCCGGGTTCGGCGATGTTGAGATCGCCCAGCATACCAAAAGAAGCGGAGATACCTCCGAATGATGGATCGGTCAGTAAAGAAATATAGGGAATGCCGGCATCGGTCAGTTGAGATAACTTACCAGATACTTTAGCCAGTTGCATTAATGAAAAAGCGCTCTCCATCATCCTTGCGCCGCCCGATTTACAGATGATCAGC
>JBDTVL010000161.1:0-6149 GCA_040007215.1 Flavitalea sp. | reverse complement strand
TCCCATAAATACTTTAGATACCCTCTATAACGCATCCCATCACGCTTATCTGAAATCTTATCAGAAATAAAAAATATAAAAAATTGGACAGATCGATTTACCGTACTATATTTGTCTACCATTTAGATAGACTATGCGTAACGCCTTCAACAAATACACTTCTACGCTGCAGCCCTTACATGGCTGCTGTTGCTGCCGTTGTTGTTTCAATTGCTGAAACAGTACTTATCGCTTTCTCTTTCATTCCATTTGATTTCAAAAAATAAAACTGCATTGACAAAATGAAAATTGCTGCACAGTCAATTTCGACGAAGTTCAACCGCCAGAATAGCTTTCATTATTCCAGGAGCTTATCGCTTATTGTATTATTTTTTTCTATGTTTATAGTCGCCAATGCACAACAGGAGACCAATGTTATTGAAGTTTCCGGGTACGTTAAAAGCCAGGATTCCAAAGAACCTTTACCTAATGTGAGCGTTCATATCAAAGGTACTGTTGCCGGAACGATCACTAACAGCTCAGGCAAATTTGTTTTGAGAACAAAGCTGAAGTTCCCTTTTAAGATCATCTTCTCTTCCATAGGGTTCGAAGAACAGGAATATGATGTTACGAGCCCTGATTCTAAACTCGATATCGCCCTTACCACCCAAACTGTTCTGGGTAAAGAAGTAGTAGTTACTGCATCCCGCGTAGCGGAAAGTATTCTGCGCTCGCCGGTGGCCATTGAAAAACTGGATATCAGGGCCATCAGGGAAACGCCTGCTCCCAGCTTTTACGATGCGCTTGAAAATGTAAAAGGCGTTCAGATGACCACTTCCAGCCTGACCTTTAAAGTGCCTAATACCCGTGGTTTTAATATTCCCAACAATTTCCGGTTCATGCAACTGGTTGATGGTATCGATATGCAGGCTGCCACGCTGGGTGTTCCTCTTGGTAATGCCATCGGGCCCACAGAGCTGGATATCGCCAGCGTAGAGATCACGCCAGGTGCGGCTTCTGCGTTGTATGGCATGAATGCCATCAACGGAATGGCCAACCTGATCACCAAAAGCCCTTTTCTTTACCAGGGCCTCAGCGTTTACCAGAAAACCGGGGTTAATCATGTTGGCGGAACAGGACGCGATGCCAGCGCACTAACGGAAACATCTATTCGCTATGCAAAGGCATTCAATAATAAATTCGCCTTTAAAGTGAATGCCAGCTACCTGAGGGGAACAGACTGGTTATCGGATACCCGTAAAGATCAGAATCCAAACAACTTAAAAACTGCCAATCCCTCCTACCCCGAATTGAACGGCGCCAGTAATGCCGTTTATGACGGATGGAATAAATATGGCGACGACGCGCTTGCAGGAAGCAATACTGTTTCGTTAACCGGTTTAAACATTAACGGGCAACCTAACCAGACACTGACCGTAGGCCGTACCGGCTATTGGGAAAAAGACCTCGTGAACCCTATTGTAGACAACCTGAAACTCGATCTGGCATTACATTACAAAATTAATGACCGCGTGGAAGTATCTTACGATTACCGATATGGTAAAATGGACGGCGTATTCCAGCGCGGCAATAAGATACAACTCGATAATGTAATGGTGCAGAACCACAAACTGGAAATTAAAGGAAGCTCTTTTGTGATCCGCGGTTATATATCGAAGGAAAATACAGGTGATTCTTATAATGTAAAACCACTGGCAGATAACCTTGACCTGGCCAGCGGCGGAAGCGGTAGCGTATGGGGCGCCAAATATAAAACGGCGCTGAATGCTTATGCCACAGACAATGGAGGAGCGCTTACCTCTGCAAACCTTGCTGCCGCGAACGAATATGCACGTCAGCAGGCCGATGCCAGCCGCGTTGTGCCGGGCACGCAGGCCTTTAATGATCTTAAAAACACCATCCGGCATATTAATAACTGGGATATCAAATCGGGCGCTATTCCTGATGCCCCTTTAACTGGCGGCGCGGCGCTGATCCAGAAAAGTAATTTATACCATGTGGAAGGACAATGGGATCTGTCAGAAAAAATCAAAATATTTGATCTGCTTATTGGCGCCGATGCGCGCATTTACCAGATCATTCCCGATGGAAACAACTTTGTTGATTTCAGTCGCCCTATCGCCGACCGTAACAAGCCGGTGGAACTAAACGGTAAAGTCATAGATTCGCTGGATTTCGGAAAAAATGTACTCTATAAAAAGTTTGGCGGATTTGTACAGGCCACTAAAACCTTCTTTGACGATAAACTTAAAATATT
Organism: Flavitalea sp.; assembly: GCA_040007215.1. Classification (GTDB taxonomy): domain Bacteria; phylum Bacteroidota; class Bacteroidia; order Chitinophagales; family Chitinophagaceae; genus Flavitalea. The sequence goes on along the minus strand of JBDTVL010000161.1, from coordinate 3,892 downwards.
TGGTTCTGTCAGGAGTGATTATAATCCCGAGTTTACCGTAAAGTTCACGCCGCGTGTCGCTGCTGTGTACACCCTTAAGAACCACAATTTCAGGGTTACCTACCAGCAGGGATATCGTTTTCCCGCGCTATTCGAAGCCTTATCGTATGTTAACAATGGGCGCGTAAAACGTGTGGGTAGCTTATCCTACATTAATGATGGATTAGGTTATCTCGATAACAGTTATACGCAGACTTCTGTAGTCAATTTCAATGCCGCCGTGAAAGCCGCAGGCAATACCGACGAAGCGGCTCTCGCCAGCAATGCGCTGCTCCAGGTAGCCAACCTACCCAAGGCACGACCCGAAAAGATCAATTCATTTGAAGTAGGTTACAAGAGCGTTCTTGCTAACAATAAACTGATCATCGATATCGATGCCTATACCAATACCTACAATGGTTTCCTGGGACAGGTACAGGTATTTGTTCCCAAAGACGAAACGGTGGGCGCTGATGCAGCCGTTATTGCCATGGTAGACAGAAACAGAGATGCTACCATTGCCAGCGGGGGTAATTCGGCCAGCCAGGGCCAGGATCGTTACCGCGTATACACCAATGCGAAAAATAAATACAACAATTACGGCAGTTCACTAGGACTCACCTATATCTTTTACAAGAAGTATACTATTGGCGGGAATGTGAACTTCAACAAGATAAAGGCCAGTGAGAAGAACGACATCTTTGTAACGGGCTTTAATACGCCGGAATGGTCAACCAATATTTCTTTTGGCAATCGTGAGGTGGTTAAAAACGTTGGGTTCAGCGTCGCATACAGATGGCAGAAATCATTCCTTTGGGAAAGCCCGCTGGTTACCGGACGGATTGATGCGATCAATACTTTTGATGCGCAGGTCAGCTACCGTGTTCCAAAAGCAAAGACCACTTTTAAGCTGGGTGGAGCAAATATTTTCAACAAAGCCTATCTGCAATATGCAGGAGGACCAACGCTCGGCGGATTATATTATTTAGCGATAACGGTAGATGGCTTATTGAACAAATAAATTTTACCGGTATACAGTCATTCAACAGAAAAGGCCATGTTTTCGCATGGCCTTTTGTATTCTTTAAGTGAATATTTATTTTCCCAGTTTATGCCCTGCAACGGCATAATACCAGATAACGATATAAGATGGAACAAGTATCCAGTATGCCTGGGTAGGATTGATTTTATCGGCCAGGTAACCATACAGCAAAGGTATCAGCGCCGCTCCGGCAATGGCCATAACTAAAAAGGAAGAACCGATCTTGGTGAAGCGACCCAGGCCTGCAATACAGAGAGGCCACATAGCCGGCCACATCAGCGAATTGGCCAGTCCCAGCAATGCGATGAACAGCACGGATACATATCCGTGAGTAAACAATGCGCCAAGAGAAAATATGACGCCGAGGATGGCGCAACCTTTAAGCGCCTGCGCCTGGTTAAAATACTTAGGTATACAGATGATGCCAACAACATAGCCAACGATCATAGCGACCAGGGTGCCAGTAGTAAAATATTTAGCCACCGACAGGGAAATACCTAACGAAGAAGCGTAACTGATGATCGAATCGCCGGCAAGCACCTCAGCGCCAACGTATAAGAATAACGTGAAGGCTCCGAGGATCAAGTGAGGAAATTCGAAAATGCTTTTCTTATTGGTATTGGCTGCGGCCACCGCTTCATCTTCATGATCGGTATCAATTTCGGGTAATCCGGACCGGTTAACCAAAAGTGAAAGAATTACTAAAACGATAATAATGATAATATAGGGAACAATTACCCGGGTGGCGAGCAGATCAAGTTCGGCTGCTTTGTCGACAGCGCTCATTGTTTTGATACGGGCTACCAGCCCATCGGCATCTTTCAGGGCTACCATTCCAAGAGCAATAGGAGCAATAGCTCCTGCAAACTTGTTACAGATACCCATAATACTGATTCTTTTTGCGGCGCTCTCGATCGGGCCAACAATAGTAATATATGGATTGGAAGCGGTTTGCAGCAGCGCAAGACCGGTGCCCTGTACAAACAACCCGATCAGGAAAGTAGAATAAGTACGGGTAAGCGCTGCCGGTATAAAGATCAGCGCACCAATAGCGATGACGAACAAACCCCATGCCATGCCTTTTTTAAAGCCTGTAGTTTTCAAAACCCAGGCCGATGGGATGGCCATAACCAGGTAGGCTATATAGAAAGCGAAAGTAACCAGGTACGATTCGAAGTTATTCAGTTCGCAGGCGATCCTCAGGTAAGGGATCAGCACCGAGTTAAGCCAGGTAACGAATCCAAAAATAAAAAACAGGCCGCCAATAATGATTATAGGGCTAAGTCCTTTCCTGGCTCCCGATTTATTTTGCCCGGGGCCTGGCGCTATGGTAGAATTTGTCATAGCCCTAAATGTAAAAGAAATGATGGGGAATAAAAAATCGGGATATTACGAAATCGTTTGCATGAGCCGGATAGTTAATAATAAAGCCGAATAAAATCAGGAATTATAAACAGATTCGCCTTTTTTCTGGTAAATTTCGGCTTAAACAGGCATCCCTGATGATAGAGAAGGTTTTAAGCAGCTACGGCATAGATCACCGCCAGGTAACAGTAAAGCCTCATGGCACCGGGCTGATCAATAATACGTGGATAGTGAATGGCGCCGCCAAAAAGTATATCCTGCAAAGGATCAACCAGGTGGTATTCACCATTCCAGAAAATATTGCCGATAATATCAGGCGTATTGCGGCCCATCTCCAGGAAAATCATCCTGGTTATCTTTTCCCCTATCCCGAAAAAACAATTAATGGCGATGAAATGGTGAAAGAAGGAAATGATTATTTCCGGCTCCAGCCCTATATTCCCGATTCGCATACTATTGATGTGGCCGATACCCCTCAACAGGCTTATGAAGCTGCCCATCAATTCGGATTATTTACGCGTATGCTGTCGGAGTTTCCCGCGCTATCGCTTAAAACGACCATTCCCGGGTTTCACGATCTAACTTACCGCTACCATCAGTTTGAAGAAGCCTGCAAAAATGCTTCGCCCGAACGATTACATATAGCCGCTAATACGGTGTCATTTATCAGGGAGCACAATGATATAGTTGCCCGGTTCAGGGAAATACCAGGTATGCCAGGCTTCAAACTAAGGGTTACCCATCACGATACCAAGATCAGCAATGTACTTTTCGACGGAAGGGAAAAAGGAATGTGCGTGATAGATCTCGATACGGTAATGTCGGGTTATTTTATCAGCGATGTAGGCGATATGATGCGCACTTACCTGCCATCTGTAAGTGAAGAAGAAAAAGATTTCAGCAAAATAGATGTTCGCGAAGAATACTTCAACGCTATCCTGCATGGCTATTTCGACGAAATGGCCGGGGAGCTCAGCGATGTGGAAATGAATCATTTTGTGTATGCCGGTAAATTCATGATCTATATGCAGGCCGTCAGGTTTCTGGCCGACTACCTCAACAATGATATTTATTATGGCGCCGCTTATGAACTGCATAATTATAACAGGGCGGTGAACCAGGTCACTTTATTACAGCGGCTGATGGACAAGGAAGAGGAATTTGTACAACTACAGGCCAATTTCCGGATCAGTTCATCTTCTTAAAGTTCTCACTGAAGGAATAATTTTTATGCTCACTGACAGTTCAGCTTAACCGAATAATGAATCGATAGCCTGATGTCTGCTATACAATAAAAATCCCCGCCAGAAGACGGGGAAATATTGATTGATAGACCTGTTAGTTAATTTGGTTACCGCATGTTCTGTAAAGAAGCAATTAGCTTTGCGATGCTAAGATGAGCTCTTCTTCTGTATAAACCTGTGCAGGATTTCGCTAAAAAAATTATTTATATACATACCATAACCC
>JBDTVL010000160.1:0-6165 GCA_040007215.1 Flavitalea sp. | reverse complement strand
ATAATGAATACTGCGTTTATTAACTCTTTTCTTGATCAGGCATATCTTAGCGTGCACCTTAAGGTTGGGCATACTCATGATCACTTTCACGCCTTCTTCCTCCAGTCTTTCCTTCCATTCTATATTAGCTTCCTCGTCGAACCTGGCTCTAAGTTCAAGCGCTACTGTAACCTGCTTGCCATTTCTGACGGCATTGATAAGGGCATTGATCACTTTTGAATGCGCAGCCAGCCGGTAAGCGGTTATTTTTATTACGGTAACATCAGGATCTATGGCCGCTTCACGCAGCAGATCTATGACCGTATTGAAGGAATGATAAGGAAAATGAAGCATCACATCCTGGTTAAGAATAGTGTCTGTTACCCGTATTGCATTCCTGAATAAAGGGTGGGTAAATGGCTTTTTCCTTTGCCCTCTCTTCTGGAACACATCCGGAAAATCAATGAAGTGTTTAAAATTATGTATCCTGCCTCCGGGGATGATGCTGTCCTTGCTCGACAGGTTAAGCTTACGCATGAGGAAATCGAGCAGGCCAGGATCCATTTCCTTATCATATACAAATCTTACCGCCTTTCCTTTGCGCCGGTTTTTAAGTCCTTTTTCGATTTTTTGTATAAAAGAGGTAGAAATATCATTATCAATATCCATTTCTGCGTCCTTGGTAACCTTGAATATCCACGATTCGTACCGGTTATAGCCAAAATAAGAAAAAATGCTTTTGAGGTTATACCGGATCACATCTTCCAGTAAAATGATATGACGTTCGCCAGGCGGGGAGGGGAGCTGCATAAACCTTCCCACCGCTTTTGAAGGCACTTCAATGATTGAATACTTGCGTTTCATGGCGCCATCGCGTCTTGACAGCGCCACGCCGAGAAAGATGGATTTCTCGCGCAGGTAGGGCAACTGCGGCATACTTTCGATCATCAGGGGAATCGTATTGGAGCGAACCTCCTCTTCGAAATAGCTCTGAACAAACTTCTGTTGTTCCTTATTAAGCTTTTGTTCATTGACCAGGAATATCTTCTCTTTCTCCATTTCCTGTCTTATTTCCTCCCAGATCACGTGAAATTCGGACTGCTGATGTAATACAATCTGTTGGATATCGTCAAGTATCTTTCCCGGCGAATTTTCCAGATGCATATTCCTGATCTTGCTGCCAAACTGTTCCATTCGTTTAAGGGTAGCAACCCTGACCCTGAAAAATTCATCGGTATTATTGGAAAAGATACCCAGGAATTTAACCCTTTCCTTTAGAGGAACTGAAGGGTCGGAGGCTTCCTGGAGTACCCTGCCATTAAAAGAAAGCCAGCTGATATCCCTGGCTATTGTTTTTCGTTTCATTCAACCTTGATGTAAAATGTAAAAGGCAAAAGTTAAAGGTAAAATGATAAGTTGGCTATTAATTTTCTGTATTTTTCGTTTTCAAAGGTAATTTTTGTCATTTGTCTGCTGCTCTTTTACATTTATTTTGCTTATTCAATAAGATTTACGACCTTTGCCGTCCAAAAATTTTTCGAAGTCATGTCCAGAATATGTACGATTACAGGCAAGGTTCCAATATCAGGAAATACCGTTTCTCATTCTAACATCAAGACAAAGCGCAGGTTTTTACCCAATTTACAGACCAAGCGTTTTTTTCTTGCTGAAGAAGATAAATGGATAACGCTGAAATTGTCAACTGAAGGTATCCGCACCATTAACAAAAACGGATTATATATTGTAGTAAAAGAACTTAGGGCTAAGGGTCATAAAATCTGACCTGTCAGCGCTTTAACGTAATAAATTATAAACAATGGCAAAGAAAGGCAGCAGGGTGCAGGTAATCATGGAATGTACCGAACACAAAACTAGTGGTAAGCCCGGCACAAGTCGCTATATCAGCGAAAAAAACAAGAAGAATACTCCGGAAAGGCTTGAATTGAAGAAATACAATCCTATCCTGAAGAAATATACTATTCATAAAGAGATAAAGTAAAAACAGCTCCTGCAATCCTTCGGGATCTTCCGGAAAAAGCTGAATATTAAATTTTTCAAAGTAATACCATGGCAAAAGCAGCAAAAACCGCGATCAAAACCAAAGACCAGAAGTCAGCCGCAGAAGCTAAGAACTGGACAAAAGTAATCCGCGCAGTTCGTAGCCCTAAATCGGGCGCCTACACTTTTAAAGAAGCTATTGTACATAAGGATAAGGTAAAGCAATACCTGGTTCAGAAATAATTGGATAAGTAAGTACTGTAAAAAAGCTGTTCTGTTATAGAACAGCTTTTTGTATTTTAACGATCAAAATACAACTATGGGATTTTTTGATAAGCTTTTTGGTAAGAAAGAGAAAGAAAGCCTCGACCAGGGACTTCAAAAAACCAAGGAAGGCTTTTTATCGAGGATCGGCAAAGCAGTAATTGGTAAAACCACCGTTGATGAAGAAGTGCTTGACAAACTCGAATCGGCCCTGGTCAGCGCAGATGTGGGCATAGATACAACAGTACAGATCATAGACCGGATAGAAAAGAGGGTTTCCAGGGATAAATACTTAAATACCACGGATCTTAACAGGATACTTCAGGAAGAAATTGAAGGCATGCTCACCGATGCTTCCAAAGATTCCTATACGTTTACTTCCGATCTTCCCACGCAACCTTATGTGATATTGGTAGTTGGCGTAAATGGCGCAGGCAAAACCACAACTATAGGAAAACTCGCTCATAATTTTAAAGCTGCAGGAAAATCGGTATTACTTGGCGCCGCGGATACTTTCCGGGCAGCCGCAGTGGATCAACTGACAGTATGGAGCGAAAGGGCAGGGGTGCCCATTGTTAAACAGCCTATGGGCTCCGATCCTGCATCGGTTGCTTTCGATACCGTACAGAGCGGCCTGGCTCGTAAAACCGATGTAGTAATAATAGATACAGCTGGCAGATTACACAATAAAGCTTATTTAATGGAAGAACTTTCCAAAATAAAGCGCGTTATGGGCAAAATAATACCCGAAGCGCCGCATGAAGTGTTGTTGGTGCTCGATGGGTCTACCGGTCAGAATGCCCTGGAGCAGGCTAAACATTTTATTTCTGCCACAGAAGTGACTGCAATAGCCATCACCAAGCTTGATGGGACAGCCAAAGGCGGGGTAGTACTGGCCATAGCCAACCAGTTTAAAATACCCGTTAAATTTATAGGCGTTGGAGAGAAGATGGATGATCTGCTGGTATTTGACAAACATGAATTTGTGAACAGCCTTTTTTCTTTAGAAAATTAATCTCAAACTTTCTCTTTTGGTATGAATTTTAGATATTAGCGCTATAAACGCAATAAATATGAAAAAGAATCTTTTATCAGCAGTTTTGGCATTATTACTTCTGACTGGCGCATTGCAGGTTTCTGCTCAGAAATCGGCAGGTGGCAGCAGTTACACCAATGGCCTTGGATTAGGCATTGATTTCGGCGATGGATCTACCCTGGTTGGCGTTTCCGGAAAACATTTCTTTTCAGAGAATAATGTAGGGCAGGCAGAAATCATGTTCGGAGATCATGTAACCTATATTTCGGCCTATTACCTTTATCACCGGCAGATCGAAAATGCGGCAGGGCTGAGATGGTTTCTTGGTTTCGGCGGTAGTTTCGCGCTGTATAAAGGCGGGTCGAATTTCCTGATCAGGCCTGTAGGGGGTCTTGATTATAAAATTAATAATGTTCCTCTGGCTGTTTCCTTCGACTGGCGTCCGGCTTTCAGGGTAACTCATGATGCAGATTTCAATGCAGCAAGGTTCGGACTTGGATTCCGCTATACGTTTAATTAGTAGCATATAATTTAAATTAAAACGCTGGCTTCGGCCAATCAAATAACTCATAGCTGCAAATGGTACAGGGATGTTACCTTTGCAGCTTTGTTATGAAAACAAGGACGCTTAAAAGGGATAAGGTTAACATCATTACGCTGGGATGCAGCAAGAATATGGTGGACAGCGAGATGCTTGGCGGTCAATTGGCAGCCAACGACATTGACGTGATTCATGAAAACGCGAAACACGACCATAACATTGTTGTGGTAAATACCTGTGGGTTTATCGACAAGGCAAAGGAGGAATCTATCAATACCATACTTAGCCAGGTAGACCTCAAAAGAAGGGGAAAGATAGATAAGGTATATGTTACGGGCTGTCTTAGCGAGCGGTATAAAAATAATCTGGAGCAGGAAATTCCAGAGGTGGACGCTTATTTTGGCACTATGGAACTCCCCGGCCTGCTGAAACAACTAAATGCGGATTATAAGGCTGAATTAATAGGCGAGAGAATGCTTTCAACGCCTAAACATTATGCCTACCTGAAAATATCAGAAGGTTGTAACCGCACCTGCTCATTCTGCGCCATTCCTCTTATGCGCGGCAAACACGTGAGTAAAACTATCGAACAACTGGTTGCGGAGGCCGAGGGGCTGGTAAGAATAGGCGTTAAAGAAGTTATGCTGATTGCTCAGGAGCTTACTTATTACGGACTGGATATTTATAAAAAACGTATGCTGCCCGATCTCCTCAACAGGCTGGCAGATATCCGGGGTCTGGAATGGATCCGTTTGCATTATGCCTATCCCTCCAAATTTCCTATGGAAATTCTGGATACCATGCGGCAGAGAGATAATATCTGTAATTACCTGGATATGCCCCTGCAGCATGCCAGCGACCATATGCTTCAATCCATGCGCAGACAGATCACCAGTTCGGAAATGGATGAACTCATCGGTGCTATCCGGGAAACAGTTCCCGGTATCTGTCTTCGCACAACGCTGATAGCGGGTTTTCCCGGCGAAACCCGGGATGATGTGGAAGAATTGAAGCGCTTCCTGATTAAACAGCGGTTCGACAGGGTTGGCATTTTTTCCTACAGCCACGAGGAAAATACCGGCGCTTTTGAGCTGGAAGATAATATTTCACAGGAAGAAAAAGAAGAAAGGGCAAGAGAAATCATGGATGTACAGCAACAGATCTCTTACGAAAAGAACCAGGAAAAAGTAGGTAGAACCTTTAAAGTGCTTATTGATAAAAAAGAATCGGGAAGATATCTGGGTCGCACAGAATTTGATAGCGTTGAAGTAGATAATGAAGTAATCGTGGAGACCTCTTCGAAACTGGCCATCGGCGAGTTTGTCCAGGCACGCATTATTAAAGCTTATGATTACGATCTTGAAGCAGAAATAGCAACTTAACTTTTCAGTTGAAATAATAAAATATTAATTTAATACATGATTAAGCGCTTACCATGAATAATCTTTCAACAAAATTATTAGCTTGCCTGCTGAGCGCAGGTGTAATAGCCCTGAATGCATGTAATGACGGATCTTTAACTTCTTCAGATAAAACCCAATCTGCCGACACGATGAATAAAAATAAATCTCTTTCTATCAGCCAGGAAAAATATGGAACGGTAGACGGACAGGAAGTTATTCAGTATACGCTCACTAACCCTGCGGGCATGATCGTTAAGATCATTAATTATGGCGGAACGATTACTCAACTCCTGGTTCCGGATTCCACCGGCAAATGGGGTGATGTTGTATTGGGATTCGAATCTCTGCCGGGTTACCTCCAGGCAAATAATCCTTATTTCGGATGCCTGGTAGGAAGATATGCCAATCGCATCGCCAATGGAAAGTTTACGCTAAATGGAAAGACTCACCAGCTTCCGCTGAACAACAATGGCAATTCTTTACATGGAGGAATAAAAGGATTGAGTAAAGTAGTATGGGCAGCCACCCCCTTACCTGGCGACAGCAGTCTTAAACTCACTTATACCTGTAAAGACGGCGATGAGGGTTATCCGGGAAATCTTTCTGTACAGGTTGTGTACACCGTAACACCAAGCAATGAACTGAAAATAGTGTATACCGCAAACACGGATAAAGGAACGCCTATCAATCTCACTAATCATACTTACTTTAATTTATCGGCAGGCAGAGATACAACCGTACTCGGACACCAGGTATATATCAACGCCGATAAATATGTTGTGGTGAATGAAAACCTGATTCCCACCGGCGAATTGGCTGCTGTGAAAGGCGGAGCGATGGATTTCAACATACCTGCCAAAGTGGGTACAGATATTCAAAAAGTAGCCGGGGGATATGATCACTGCTGGGTACTGAATAAAAAAACGCCAAAGGCGCTGGAACTG
>JBDTVL010000159.1:0-6186 GCA_040007215.1 Flavitalea sp. | reverse complement strand
CAGATCCACCAGTCGCTGGAAATGAAGCGCCTTCATGATCTTGGCAATTGCATAGAAATATAATTTACCGGCCTCGCCCGACTGATCTTCGATAAATTTATAATTCTCCAGGGTAATATAGGTTCCATCCCAGTTTTCAGCATAAGAATCGGTAGTCAGATTATAGGACAATACAGAAGGTGATTGCTCTCCGTAGGTTGCCCAATAGCCCATCCATCCATTGGCAAAATTGGAATTACCGCCAAGCATTAAGTTTGCCGATGAGGTTAATGCGGCCGACAACACATAGTTGGGCGGAACCTCTGAAGGTTGATTCGGGTTGGGGCTGTTAATATCAAAATCGCTTTTTCTACACGACGCTACTGATAATATCCCTACAGAAAGGAGTAAGATCAATAAATTATTTATTTTTTTCCGCATGATAGTAAATTTTGGAAGTCAACAATCATTAAAACCTTACCGATAAGGTGGCGCTGATGATCCGGGTGGGGGGAATTTGATTCACCGAATTTTTTCCTACTGCATTACCGGTATCCTCATTAAATTCCGGATCGGTCCAGATATTGGTTTTGGGCCGGATCATGATCAGGTTCCTTCCCGATAAGATGAGACTTATATCCTGGAAAACCTTTGCGCGGGAATACCACTCCTTTGGAAAATCATACCGCAGCGCTACTTCGCGCAGTTTCCAGACAGATCCGCTGGTAATATAATTGGAGCCGATATTCAGATAAGAGCCGCCCCAGAAATTATACCCTGCATCGTCGGTAGTTACATTGGTATTCTTTACGTACTTACCCCCGCCTTCATCCACAACGGAATTAGGAAATACAAAACGCTGGCGGCCTGTTGCAGTGGTAACAGGACTTATGCCTGTAAAGGTCATAGTCTCTCCTAACGCATTAAAAATTTTATAGCCTCCCCTGTAATCGGCAGTGGCGCTCAGGCTGAAACGGTTCCAGCTAACGCTGCTGGTAAATCCAAGCATATCGGTGGGATTAGCGTTGCCCTGAATTTTCAGATTCGGATCAGGCGAGGGGTTACCGGTGATCGGATCAACAATTACATGTCCCTCAGCGTCCCTGGTCCAGTCACTGGTTTCAATAACAGGGTAAGGATGTCCAATCTCCGCATAAGAACTTCCGCCAATATTAATAGAAGGAAGATCGCCGTTAATGGAAATCACTTTGCTCTTTATACGGGTATAATTCACACCCACATTCCAGGTTACCGCCCTTGATTTAACGAGAGTAGCTTTTAGTTCCATTTCAAATCCCGTTGTTTCCGTATTAGCGGCATTGATCAGCGATGAGGTAAACCCGGAAGAACTTGCCGTGTTGGTATACACGATACCATCCTTTAAGGTTTGCTTGTAAACATCAGCCACCAAAGAAATCCTGTTGCGAAAAAAGGCCATCTCAACGCCAACTTCATTTTCAGTGATCTTTTCCGGTTTTATATTTGGATTAGCGATATTGGTATTCAACAAAAATCCTCCGAGACCGCTGAAAGGAAATCCTGGCGCGGACCTAAGCGTTGGATCTGTGGTGTAGGCTCCGTCTGCGATATTAGAAGAGCCGCCGCCAAGCGCAGAAGCGTTCCCCGTTAAGGAATGGGCCGCTCTCACCTTTAAATAATTAATTACGCCATCGCCAGAAGACATACCATGAATGATATCGCTCAGCACCAACGAAGCGTCAATATCATAATAAGGAATATACCTGTTATCTCTTGATAGCCTGGAATCAATATCTGTTCTGTAAGAACCATGCAGAAAAGCAAAATCTTTATAGCCGAGGGTGGCATCGCCAAAATAGCCCAGCTTTTTCGCCTGGTTATTGTATTGCCCCAAACCCGGTATACCTGTGAGGGAATTGATATTATATACGGGTAAAAATAGGGGGCCGGCATTCACCGCCAGGTAGTTGATCCTGTTATTAATATACGTGGCGCCGAGAGTAACGGTAAGATTGAAATCTTTAGTCAGGTCTTTTGTAGCTGTGGCCAGGAAGTCGGAGGTAAATAAAAAGTTAGAAAAGGTAGAGGTATTGTATTGCGCCTGTGTTGTACTGGGGCCGGTAGCCTGTGGTTTTATGTATTCCCTGGCAGTATCCAAACCTGTTCCATCGGAGTTGGAATAAATTACCGTATCGCTCGTTTGTGCATGGATGTTATAATGCGCTATTCCGCCGGTATATTCATATCTCGAAGTGGAGTTATTGACCGAGGCGCGGTAGCTCAGGCGCAGCCATTTTAAAGGCTGCAGGTTTAACTGCACATTTCCGGCCAGGTCATTCGTTGTTGTTTTATTCCTTTGCTGGTCAATAATGAAATAAGGATTGTCGGCCCAGTCATTGAAATAACCGCTGGGGTCGGCAAACTTATTATGCTGCCAGTCGCTTAAGCTTGTCAGCGGCACATGCTGAGGGGTATTTAAAAAATTATTATATACGTTGCCGGTATTAGTGGTATTGGTAAGCTTATTGGTATAGCTAACGGAAAAATTAGCCGAGAAAATTCCATAGGTTCTTGATCCACCTGCCCTGAATATATCCCGGTACCCGCGATCTTTCGGCATCACGCCATTCGTATGCACATCCTGCGCGCTCAGGAAAAACCTGCTTTTTTCATCGCCCGTACTGAAAGAAATATTCTGTTGCGTGGTAATGGCATTGTCGAAGAATTTCCGTTTTTCATTCGCGATAGGCGAATAGGGAACCATTAACAGACTGCCATCTCCTGTTGGCCGACCTAATGGAACCATTTTACCATTATAACGCGGACCGTACTGCTGATTTTCATCAGGGATATAATACCTTAGGTCGTTAAAATCCTGGGGAAAGCTCTCGCCTCCATTACTTCCAAATTCATCCTGCAGGGCAGGCATATAGGATACCGATTCCCGTTGTACCGTAGAGGAAAAGGCGATCACCGGTTTGCCGGAAATTCCCTTTTTGGTAGTAACGACCAGCACCCCATTAGAAGCATCAGACCCGTAAATGGCCGCGGCGCTGGATCCTTTGAGAACAGTGATCGATTCAATATCATCAGGATTCAGGTTACTGATATCATTATAATAGATAGCGCCGTCCACGATCACCAATGCCTGATTATTGCCGGTTAAAGAGCGGTTGCCCCGTAACGTTATACGCGTAGGCGCAAACAATCCGTTGTTAACTGTACTTATCTGCAGGCCGGAAACCTTACCGGTTAAACCATTGGCTACATTGACCGGCCTGGATTGAACCAGGTCCTTTGCCTTGACCAGGGTGGTTGAATAACCCAGATCTTTTTCCTGCCGTACAATACCCAGCGCGGTAACGACCACTTCATTTAATGCTTTGGGATTTGAGGTAAGCACAACATTAACAGTCGACTGGCCTTTAACGGCTATATCCGTGGAGAAATAACCTATGCAGGAAATGGACAATACAGCATTACCTGCAGCGGAGATTTTAAAATTGCCCCTTTCATCCGCCTGCGTGGATTCATTACCGGCATTGCTGCGGATCGTTGCAGAAGGAATGGGAGCGCCATCCTGCCCGGTTACAGTTCCATTGATCATTTGGCGCTGGCCATGAATAAATGAAGCGCAGCCCAGAAGCACAGTGAAGAATAATAAAAGTTTTTTCATAACACTTTTGCAGTTTTAGTTACCATAAATAGCGCAATCGTATACCATCAAATTAGTGGGCAAGGCATAAGCCATGAAGCAGTTATCCATATTTTATTCCGTTATCTTACCGGAATTATTACTACAAATTTAAATATTGCCCACCCACGTTATCTACCCGAAAGCGTAGTAGTTATTGCACTATTTTGCACTGAACCGCCAAATGATTATCCTGAGGCGAATGCTGAATATTGGCGCATTGCCTGTAATATGGGGGTTGAGAAACCCACCCAGTAAAGGTTTGAAGTGTTACTAAAGTTCGCTGCGCTATTACAGCATCTCCCTGATCCTGGCTACCATTTCTGTTTTGGTGATAGGAATACCCATGATCTTATTATATGCTTTGGCATCAATAAAATATTGGTCGCGGATGATCCTGACCAATTGGCCATTGTTAATCTCAGGGATCAGCACCTGGTCAAAATTGGAAAGTATTGTTCCCAGATTTTTGGGGAAGGGACGTATATAGCGCAGGTGTGCGTGGCTAACTGAAATTCCTTCAAGTTGCAATTCAGTCACCGCGCTTTTGATAGCGCCATAAGTGCTACCCCATCCTAATACCAGTATCGATCCTTTTTCGGGGCCGCTATCCAGTTTCTGTAAGGGGATATGATCGGCGATCTTATCTACTTTTTCCTGACGGATCTTCACCATCAGCTGGTGGTTCTCGGGTTCATAGCTGATATTACCCGTGATGTTTTGCTTTTCCAATCCGCCAATACGGTGCTCCAGGCCCGGAGTACCGGGAATAGCCCAGGGCCGTACCAACTTTTCATCGCGCAGGTAAGGCTGGAATTTTTCTTCCAGGTGACCCAGTTGTGTTTTGTATTCAAGTTTTATGGGGACAAGCTCCTCCGATTTTGGAAATTTCCAGGGCTCGGCGCCATTGGCTATATAACCATCGCTTAAAAAGATAACGGGAGTCATGTGTTCAACGGCTATGCGAACCGCTTCATATACCGCGCTGAAACAATCGCTGGGCGTGGAGGCGGATATAATCGGCATCGGACATTCGCCATTCCTTCCATAATAAGCCTGCATCAGGTCGCTTTGTTCAGTCTTGGTAGGAAGTCCAGTTGACGGCCCTCCGCGCTGTACATTAACAATGATCAGGGGTATCTCCAGCATTACCGCCAGTCCCATAGCTTCTGCCTTAAGCGCCATGCCCGGTCCGGAAGTGGTGGTAACTCCCAGAGAGCCACCATAGCTGGCGCCTATAGCCGAAGTGATGGCCGCTATTTCATCTTCCGCCTGGAAAGTGCGGATGCCAAAAGATTTATGCCTGCTTAATTCATGTAAAATATCGGAGGCGGGGGTTATAGGATAAGATCCTAAGAACATAGGAAGGCCGCTTTTAGAAGTGGCCGCTATTAAACCATAAGCCAGCGCCTGGTTGCCCATGATGGACCTGTAGGTACCGGGATCCATTTTTGCTTTTTCCACCCTGAACCTGGTGGTGAACGTTTCGGTGGTATCGCCAAAATTATATCCTGCCTGCAGAACTTTAATGTTGCTGTCCATGATATCCGGCTTCTTCCCAAATTTCTCGCGAAGGAAGCTGATGGTATTGTCCATATCTCGGTTATACATCCAGTAGAGATAACCGAGTACAAACATATTTTTAGCGCGGTCTTTTTCTTTCGTGCCCATCTGAATATCCTTCAGGGCTTCGCGCGTCATTTTGGTAACATCCATCCGGGTTACCTGGTAATTGCTTAGGCTATCGTCGTCAAGCGGATTAATACCTTCGGGATAGTTGGCCAGTCGAAGGTTTTTTGCGTCGAAACCATCTGTGTTAACGATGATCCTTCCGCTTTTTTTGAGGCTTTTGAGGTTGGCTTTCAGCGCAGCGGCATTCATAGCCACCAGCACATCGCATTCATCGCCGGGAGTAAATATCCTGTCGCTGGAAAACCTGAGCTGGTAACCGCTCACGCCGGGCAGGGTGCCCATAGGGGCCCTGATCTCTGCGGGAAAATCAGGAAAAGTAGCCAGGTCGATACCCATCAGGGCCGTATTATTCGTGAACTGGCTTCCGGTAAGCTGCATACCGTCGCCGGAATCGCCGGCGAATTTTATAACTACATCCTGTAATACTTCTTCTTTTTGAATCATGGCAAGTGTTAATCGGCAAATTTACTGAAGTTTTAGCTTTTCAAAGCGGCATATCCATTTGCGCTTTATTTCTTACAGGTGACACACACCGGTTTTGGCGGAACAGCCACATTTAGCGCCTGGTAAATAGCTTCCTGCACCTTAGGCCTTACGTTCATGCGGCCAAAACGATTGGCATCTCCATTGGTATACACCCGATTGGAAAGAAAAACAAAAACAAGGTTATACTTCGGATCCATCCATATACAGGTGCCGGTAAAACCGGTATGACCGAAAGTTAAGGGGGAAGCAGAACGCGAGGGATAAGGTTCGGGCCTGGTATCATTATCCTTTTCGGGTTTATCGAATCCATACCCTCTCCTGCTGGAGGCATGATAGGCGGTGAACAGATCTATTGT
>JBDTVL010000158.1:0-6186 GCA_040007215.1 Flavitalea sp. | reverse complement strand
AAGGTCTTTTAATAACTGCCACCTGAGAGAAGTATTCCATTCTACCGGGATCATTCCCCAGGCTTTAGATTCTTGTTGAATCTTGATAAAACTGTTCCAGTTCAGTACCGACTTGGCGCTAAACTTCTCACCCACCCGGTATTCGGCTTCGCCATGTACCTGGAGAATATTCAATTTGGGTTCATAACGTATCACAAATGTTTTTCCATCTATATCATCATTAACAAACAGCGGGATATTCTTGTGCTGCTGGTAGCCCACCTTTGCGGAATAACTGAAGTGGTTACCTGTAGATCCTTTAAATCCAAAATAACCTTCCTGTACTCTTGTATTGAGCAGTGAATCGGGCCTGGCGAGCCAGGGATTGATAGCCGCAAAGCGCTGGTAAGAACCTTTATTGTAATAGCCTATCCATCCCAGTTGGATAGTAAACCGCTGGTCGCTGGTAGTAATATCAGCCATGGCATTGGGCAGCATATGAAACTCGCCATTATCCCATGATGGGATAATACCTGCCTGCAGATAAAGATTAGAAGTTTTAAGGATTACGGTTGGCGACACCAGGAATACATTATTATTATAAGTTGTTTTAACGGCGGCCTTATTTCGGTAATTAGTAAGATCTGCTGTTAAGCCGAGGTTGAAGGCGGCGCTTCTTCCAATTTCTTTCTGCACAGGAATATTAAGTACGCTATTGGCTTCAGAAGCCTGCGGTTCATGGTTATCAGTCATCACAGAAACACGAGCAGAAGGATGGTAGCTAAGTCCAAAACTGGTTGGATAAATATTGCGCATACTCACCTTTCCTTCTATGGTCTGAAAACGCTGCCTTAGCTGATCTTTGGTATACACCAGCGTACTTGGCTTATAGCCATACAGGTAATAATTATCGCTGCTAAAACCCAGGCCGCCATTCCACTCCAGGTTATTAACTGTTTTGTAGGTGCCGGTAGCCCCTACTTTAGTGAGGCTGTTTTTCTGAAAAGGCAGATCGCCTTTGGAAGAATAATGATCGGCGAATAAATTAATATAAGAATTTTTTCCATTACCGAAGCTAAAACCGGCTTTCACGTAAGGCAGGTGAACATTGCCTACACCTACTTTGATAAAGTTGCTGTAATCCCATCCTGATAAGGAATCAACAGAAAGAGATACAGGTTTAAGATCGGCAGGCACATACGCGAATAACAAATTCTCTACAGGCAAATTATAAATGAGCTTAGGTTTTGTGGTATCCGCAACAGGAGGGGCCGCATTAAAATTGATCTTGGCCGACTCACGAAGTGCAGGCTTAAAGGTAGAAGTGATATCTATAGTTCTTCGTTTAGTTGTATCCTGCGATAAGGCTAATAGCCCCGAACACAGAAAACAGGCTGCGATGACGATCCTTTTTTGATATTGTCTGCTCATCTATTGAGTATTGAATTAAATAGTGATTGGAGATGCATCAGTTTCCTTCTACTTTACTTTGTTTACCTTCTTCCTCGGTCACTGTTTTCAGTTTACGTTCAGCTTCCTGGCGCAGTTCTTCAATTTTAGCGTTATCGATCACGCTGCGGTACGTAGCTTTTGCGTTGAAATAATCTTTCTCCCTGTAATAAAGGTCACCCAGTAATATATATGCTTTGGTAACCCATAATTCGTAGGAACCTGCTTTATTCACCACTTCGAAAGCAGCCTTTTCGGCGTCATCGAAACGCCCCTGGGTAAAGAAACAATTGGCTATCTCATACCTGGCTTCGGCGCCATAAGCCGCTTTACTTAGAGAAACAACCGTTCTGTAACTGGTTATAGCCGAAGCGCATTCATTATTGGTCTGGTACGATTTGGCAATTGCCATATTGGCCAAGGCCTTATCGTCGGTGCCGGCTCCTTTCTGAGTTAAAAGGTCTTTCGCATTAGCTACCGCATCGCTCCATTTTTCCAACTGGTATTGACTTCTCAGAAGGCCGCGCATGGCTTCCATTCTGGATTCCTGCGTCGAAGCGAAATCCTTTAACTTTAAAAAATACTTTTCTGCATTTTCGTATTTCTTCAGATCGAAGAAATTAATCCTTGCCGCCTGCAATAAAGATTTCTCGCCAAATTTATGCGGCGCTCTGTCGGCCAGCGTTTCATACCCTGCCACGGCTTTTACCCAGTCTTTCTGATTAAAATAGATTTCACTTTTATAATATAATGCTTCGAGTGAATGTTTGCCTTCGGGGAATTTAGAAAGATAGGCTTCAAATTTATTTACGGCTGTTGCAAAAACGCCATTGTTGAATTGCACTTCTGCTTCCTGGTAAGCAAGTTCATCTTCCTGTGAAGACGTGATATCTTTACCCATGGCGCGGGCAAAATTAATATATTCGGCCGAACGGCCTTCATCTACATAAATGGTTTTTGCATTATCTAATGCAGACTGCGCTTCAGGCGAGTTAGGATACTGCTGTAATAAAGTAGTGTACTGGTTAAGCGATTCCTTATTATTATTGAGATTAAAATAAGCTATACCCAGCCTCAGTTTGGCCTTTGGTTTCAATGCCTCATTGGGATTGCTCACCACATTTTTCAGAAATGGGATAGATTCCTGGTATTGTTCATTGGCCAGGTAAGCGCTCGCAATTTCCATATTGGCATCAGGAACCAGCGGCGAAGTCGGAAACTTCCTGCTGAGCGTAGATAACAACGTGATTTTATCTTTTGAACTGCTAACGCCAACGATCATGGCTTTTTGAAAGGTAGCATAGTCGGATGATGCCCAGGAATAATCGAGCGATTTATTATACATAGCCAGCGCTTTCGCGTATTCGCGGTTCATATAATAACAATCGGCGCTCCGGAGAAAAGCATCCTGCTCCAGTAAAGAAGCATTTATTTTGGGTGAAGCGCCTACCTGTTCAAAAAATCCAAGCGCCTGGGAATAGTTTTCCTTTTTCAGAAAGCAGTATCCCAGATTATATTTAGCATGAACAGGATTGGCTTCCCCATTTACAGCGCCGTTTTTGAGGTATTCGAAAAAATATCTTATGGCATCGTCGGTACGATTAAGCCGGTAGGCTATTTCTCCTTTCCAGAACTGAACAAAGGGCAATGTAGCCTGGTTGCCCGGTTCCTTTTCTGCCCTTGTCAGCAGATCATTAGCGGTAACCAGTAAACCGTCATTGATCAGTTCGGTAGACCTTCCCAGTAATATCCGCGCATATAGCTGACGGGTAGACAACGAAGGATTTTTCACCGCTTCTATCAGCGTCAGCGCATCTTTATAATTATTGGTATTGGCCAGGACGCCGATCAGCAGTTCTTTAGCTTCAGTATTGTATTCGGACGATGGGTAAGTCTGCAAGAACTTCTGCAGTTCGCTGAGCGCAATATCCTGGTATCCCAATTCATAAGAAAGCTTCGCATAATTATACATCGATATCTCTTTCTGCTTTTCATTACTGCTATTGGCGGCGCAGAAAGAAAAAGCATTTCGGGCATTGGCTTTCTGGTTGGTTTTGAGGTAGGCATCGCCGAGAAGGTACATCGCATTCTGCGCAAGTGAATCTTCTTTGCCGCCTAATTGTTTGAATCCATCAATAGCTTTATTAAGGTTGCCCAGTTGATAGTATATATAAGAAAGTTCATACAGATCCTGCCGACTCACCTTTTTTGATTTACTTACAAAAGTTTCGAGATAAGGAAGAGCCTTATCATATTGTTTTTTCTGGAAATAGCTATGTCCTGCCAGCTCGCGCATTTCGAGATCATAATACTGGTTGCCTTTTTTTAATTTACTTTCTACATAAGCCAGAGCTTTATCCTGCTGGTTTAAGGAATATTGTATAGTAGAAATGTAATAAGGCGCCACTTTACCATAAGTTTCGTGGTCTTCCACAACAGTAAAAGCTTCCAGCGCATCTTTGTAATGTTTATCGTAGAAAGCAATAAAGCCGTAATAGTAATTGGCATCCTGGTAGTTCTTGTCTTTTGGCATCTGCCTGATCACATTGAGTAGCGGTTTAGCCTGTTCGAAACGCTGAACGGTGAAATAAGAATAGCCCAGGTGAAATTTAAGATCGGCAATTTCATCATTGCTTAAATTTTCGATATTGACATTTTCGAAGGCGTTGATAGCTTTGGAAAAATCCTGCTTCCGGAAATAATATTCGGCCAGGTGAAAGCTCATCATTTGAACGCGGGGAGCATTATCTTCCAGTTCAATAAATTCCTGCGCCTGTGCAGCGGCTCTTTCTTCATTTTGCTTAAGCGCGCAAACGACAGAATAATACCTCACTTCCTGGTAGTTCAGGGCGTCATTACTTCTGTCGGTTTCACGTAGTTTTAGCTGAAGATCTTTTAAAAGCGGGTAAGCAAGACTATATTGTTCTTTCTGAAAGAAATCCTTTGCCTGGGTAAATGCAGCCTGGGGATCATTTATGAAACTGGTTTGCTGCGAATAGGAAAAATGGGCAAGACCGATCAGCAGTAGAAGAACAGGCGCTTGTTTCATCTGTTGTATTGTTCGTTTAAAGTTGAGCAGGCTGGTGTTTCGTAACGCGGTAAAGATTCTAATTATTTTATAGTCAACCAAACATCGTTCCAAACACCTGTGGATAAATGTCAGGATTAACATTTTGTTCTGATAAAATACCGGCTGGCGCTGGTTTACATAAAAAATCATTCCCCTGATACAGGGTAATAGCAGGCATTTACAATTAATCGACATCAAACACACAATTCCTTTAAATTTGAAAAAAATTGCTCATGAAAAAATTTCTTAGCATCAGTTACGGGGCGCCAGCATTTAATGTAGCTCTTTTACTTTTAAGAGTAGGCGCAGGCGCGCTGTTAATGATAGCTCATGGATATGATAAACTGGTTCATTTTGCGCAATACCAGAAAGTTTTTATGAATTTTATGGGTATTGGGAGTTCGTTTTCCCTCGGACTTGCTGTTTTTGCAGAATTCTTTTGTTCTATTTTCATTATCGTAGGGTTATTTACAAGGCTGGTATCTATTCCCATCATCATCCTGTTATCGACTGCCCTGTTCAAGTCGAATAATGCAGAGATATTCGGGAAAGGTGAACTTTCGGCTTTATTCCTTGTTTGCTTTATTACTATCTTACTGGTAGGACCGGGTAAGATCAGCGTTGATGGAATGATCAATAAATAAACTTTTTATTTAACCCCCTTCTCATGAGTTTATCGGCATTACGATCAGATACCATACGTAGAACCGGCGTATTTAAAAAGCGTCATGTAATAAAAGGCTTTTTATTAGACCGAACATTCAGGCCGGTGATCACCTTACGTTTATGCCAGCATACCTTTAATGGTTCGGCGCCGCTAAAATTTATACATCCGGTTTTCAGGTTTCTTCACCGGTGGGCCTGTCAGAAAGCGGGAATGGATTTTCCCTGGAAAACGCTTATAGGATCTGGTTTCTCCATTGTACATGGATGGAGCCTTGTAGTCAATTCCAATGCAAAAATTGGCAGAAACGTTACTTTTTTTCATGGCGTAACCATTGGTCGCCGCGACAAGCTGGAAAAAGATGGTTATAACGCAGCGGAATATCCCACTATTGAAGATGAAGTATGGCTGGGGCCGCATGTCACTATAGTTGGCGGCATTACCATTGGCAAAGGATCAAGGGTTGCAGCCGGGGCCTTTGTAACGCAGAATATACCCGCTTACTCCATGGTTGTAGGCAACCCTGCGGCAGTAGTTAAATCGAATATCCTTCCGGATGTATATAATCCGGCTCCTTAAATCAGCTCAACCTTATGACGCCCTCAGCTTCCATTATTACTATTGGCGATGAACTTCTTATAGGACAGGTAATAGACACCAATAGCGCCTGGATGGCTCAGGCATTGAATACTGCGGGCATCGGCGTTAAACGTCGTGTAGCCGTGGGCGATATATGGGATGACATATGGCAGGCGCTGGATGAAGAAAGCCGGCATGCGGATATCATACTCATTACCGGAGGGCTGGGACCTACCGCCGATGATATTACAAAGCCTTTATTATGCAGTTATTTTGGAAGCCGGTTGGTCATTAACCAGGAAGTTCTAGATCATGTGCAGCATCTTTTTAAAATTATTTTTAACCGCCCTTTTACCGAGCGAAACAGGAAGCAGGCCGAGGTTCCTGAATCCTGTCAGGTGATCTTTAACACGCGCGGACCAGCGCCTGGTATGTGGTTTGAAAA
>JBDTVL010000157.1:0-6194 GCA_040007215.1 Flavitalea sp. | reverse complement strand
CCAATGAGCCATACGTAACAAAATCATTGATAAAGCCGGTGAAATTCCCTTTAAAACGCAGAAATTTCAGCAGATCGAGCCTGGGTTCATATATTCCTTTTAATTGTGGAACGAAGGAGAGGGCATCGGTGTAGGTAGTGAGAAAATTCTCCGCTTCGAAATCAATATAGGTTTTGCTGAGATCAGGAAGTCCGGCCATGCTGATATTTCCTTTCAGATAAGTGTCGTTACCCGCCTGCACTACCAGGTTTTTACCATTCAGGTTATCAACGGTTCCTTTAACTTTTCCTGTTGCCTGTATTTTTTTCTTCCAGCTTTGCAGTTCCGGGGCGAAGTAGGCAATATCGTCGCTGCTGATCACCGCTCCGTTGAAATTGGCTTCCATCCTGACTTTGGATATAAAATGCTGCATATCCTCAAACGAGGAATATCGCATCGCAAAAAAATTGTGAAGATGGCTGCGGTTGGTGCGCAGGTCCAGGCTGGAAAACTCCATGGCTTCGGGATGCATCCTCATTTTAGCGGAAAGCTGCTTAACCTCAAATCCGCTTCTTTCTTTAGCGCTTAGCGACACGGTGGCCAGTATGGAATCTTTTACCAGCCGGCAATCTTTAAAAGAACCTTCAATACCAGAGAAAAGGATATGCGCGCCATCAAAAGAGCTATAAACCGCCCTTTCTGTTTGTTGATCGGCTCTGAAAACGCCATCGGATATGGCCAGTTCTTTGATCGAAACGTCCCATACTCCTGGATTCCAGCGAAGATGCAGCGCATCATTAACGATGACCATACTATCGTCCTGGGGATTGTCCGGAGGCGTAGGCCTTCTGCCTGTATAATTGTAAATAGCAAAGGAAGGTTGTTTCATATTGAGGCTTCGCAGACGGATCACATGAGTATTAAGGTTAACCTCATCAGCATCCATGGTCATGCTTTGAATAGAAGCTTTCATATCTTCTCCTCTCCATTCATCGCGTTGAAGTATACTTACCTTATCCAATTCTACCTGCCGGAGGTTGAGGTTAATATTTTTATTTTCAGCAGAAGCGGCGCCAGGAGAGCTGAAGTAATTGGCCAAGAACTGGTAATTCCAGGTAGAATCGGTGCGTTGAAGATGTATTACAGCGTCTTCCAGGCCAATATATTCAAGTTCTATGTTGTCTTTAAAAAAGAACCAATCGGTAATATTCAGTTTAACTGAACCGGCATACAGCAGGGTATCTTTATTGAGATCCTTCACCAGTGCGCCTTCCAAAAGCATACTATTGAATAAGGAGAAATTAACATGACGGATGGTGACGGTGGTTCCAAGGTCGGCAGACAGTTTATGGGTGACCTGGTTCACCAGGAAGTTCTGAACAGGCGTTGTTTGAATGAGCAGCCATACTGATATGATAAAACCTATCAATACCAGCAGCAGCGTCCGGGATATTTTCCAGAATTTTCTCAGGTTGTTATAATTGGGTGTAAATTAACTAATATGCGTTGCTGAGCAAATTCAATACCATAGAGTTATAATTAATTCACAAAGCAGGTGAATATGGCGTATTTTTCTAAAACGGCAAAAGAAGGACGATGTTGCAGAAACATAAAACAGACTGGAATTTTACAAAACCTGTAACAGTATAAGCTTTTCTTTTGCAGTAATATTAGGCAATCACGAAATAATTAGCGTATCAGCGCATGAAATTTACTATTGTTATTCTTATCGGGCTTGGTTCTTTTCTTTCGGGCATCAGTTATGCCCAACCTTATCTTTCTCCCAACGCCGCTGATATTTACCTTCAGCTGCGCAAATTAAATGTGCTGGGCTCAGCCTTATACATAGCGGCTCACCCCGATGATGAAAATACAAGCCTGCTTACCTGGTTTTCCAAAGAACGGCTTTTTCGAACCGGTTATTTGTCGATAA
This sequence comes from Flavitalea sp., assembly GCA_040007215.1. Classification (GTDB taxonomy): domain Bacteria; phylum Bacteroidota; class Bacteroidia; order Chitinophagales; family Chitinophagaceae; genus Flavitalea. Next base: position 4,282 of record JBDTVL010000157.1, on the reverse strand, counting down.
CCCGCGGCGACGGAGGTCAGAACCTTATTGGCGATGAACAGGGTACCGAACTGGGAATGATCCGCACCCAGGAACTTATGGCCGCCAGGCGTATGGACGGATCGGAACAATTTTTTTCCCGGGCCTTTGATTTTGGGTTCAGTAAAAGCACGGAAGAAGCGCTGACAATATGGAACAAGGAAAAGATACTTGCCGACGTGGTTTGGGTGATCAGGAAATTTCAACCCGATATTATTATTACCCGTTTCCCGGAAGACAAAAGGGCGGGGCATGGCCAGCATTCAGCTTCTGCAACCCTTGCCCGCGAAGCCTTTAGGGCGGCGGCTGATCCTTTAAGGTTTCCCCAGCAGTTTAAATTTGGCGTTAAACCCTGGCAGGCTAAGCGGATCATGTGGAATAACTATAATTTCGGTTACGCAAAAACCGATAGTATCGGCGAGGTAAAAATTAATGTAGGCGCTTTTAATCCCCTGCTGGGTAAAGGTTATGGAGAAATAGCCGCATTAAGCAGGAGTCAGCATAAAAGCCAGGGGAACGGCTCTTCGGCTTACCGGGGCGCCCAGTTTGATTTTTTTTCGCATGTTGATGGTAGTAAGGCTCTTCATTTACCCGATGAGGATATTGATATGAGCTGGAAAAGAATTGGCGCGGAAAAAATCGGCTTTATGATTGATGAGCTGGTAAAAAATTATTTGCTTCAAGCGCCTCAATTATCTGTTCCTTCACTGATTAACATATATAAAGAAATAAGCCTTCTTCCCGATGGCTACTGGCCTGAGCAGAAAAAGAAGGAGATCAGGAACCTGCTTCTGGCCTGCAGTGGCTTGTGGCTGGAAGCGTCTACCGACCGTCCGCTGGCAGTGCAGGGCGATTCTATACCTGTTAATCTGCTCATCAATAACCGGCATGGTCAGTCAATAAGTATCCAAAACGTATCTATATTGGGGTTAGACACGAGCCTGAATACTGATCTCAAACAAAATATCAACCTGAATTTTTCCAGGATGCTGGCTGTGCCCGATTCCATTCCTGTATCGGAACCTTACTGGCTTGAACAACCGATGAGTCCGGGTTCTTTCGAAGTATCCGATCAGGCGTTAATAGGCGCCCCCGAAGCTCCGGCAAGGTTGCGCGTTTTGTTCAGCCTTGATATTAATGGAGAGCGCATTGTGGCAGAACGACCGGTAATGTATAAATATACTGACCCCGTTAAAGGAGAATTGTACCAGCCGGTGGCTGTAGTTGCCCCCGTAAATATTTCCACAGAACCTGAAATGATACTGGCAAAGAAAAATGAAAGAACCTCAAAAAATGTCGTGGTAACGGTAACCGCTAACCGCAACTTAAAAAAGAGCCATGCCCTTATTACTGTAGTATCTTCCGGGCAAACATCTACAAGATCTGATTCATTTAGTCTTTCCAAAGGCGATTCAAAACGATACGTTTTCCAGGTTAACCCTGAAAGCAGAAAAAATATTCAGCAGGACAGTATCCGAGCCTCAGTAGGCTTAAATGATGGCGGCAAAACTTCTTCCTACGATCTTAATATGCATGTAATAAAGTACGATCATATTCCCGATATCTATTATTTCAAAAAAGATCTGGTTAAACTCACCAACACGGATCTTAAAATAGCTGGAAGGAGGATCGGTTATATTGAAGGCGCTGGCGATAAAATGCCTGATGCGCTGACGCGTATGGGCTATGAAGTGACTATACTCCGGGAAAAAGATATTTCAACAGAAAGGCTTTCCCATTTTGACGCCGTGATCACCGGTATCAGGGCTTATAACATCCATCACTACCTTTCAGAAAAGAATGAGGTCTTAAAGACGTATATAAAAAATGGCGGTAACCTGGTGGTACAGTATAATACTTCTATGCAGTCCGCTTCATCGAAGTCGCCGATTGGTCCTTATCCTTTTACTATATCAAGGAGCAGGGTAACTGATGAACATGCGCCGGTAAAATTCCTGCTGCCTGCTCATCCGGTATTTAATTATCCTAACAAGATTTCCATGGATGATTTTAATGGATGGATACAGGAAAGGGCTATCTATTTTGCCGAGGACCTTGATCCGGCTTTTATTACTCCATTAGCTATGCATGATCCGGGGGAAACAGACCAGGCTGGCAGCCTGGTTATTGCCGATTATGGGAAAGGCAAATTTGTGTATACGGGATTGGTTTTTTTCCGTGAACTTCCCGCCGGAATCCCAGGAGCCTACCGGCTGCTGGCAAATATCATAGCGCTTAATAAAAGAAAAGAGATCAAATGAGTAAAGTTCCGGAAAGCAGGAGAAATTTAGTTCTTGTCGTGTCAATAGTATTGGGTCTGATCCTGGGACTGTTTATTAAAAGAGTGTCTATCGGCCTTTTGATTGGCGTTGTGTTAGGAGCCCTGATAGGAGGAATGCTCATCAGTAAACCAAAATCATGAATTCACCGGAAGATAAAAATATTCCTGTTTTTAAAAAATGGAGCTATTGGTATATAGCGGTGATCATTTTTGAATCGCTACTTATCCTGGCCTTCTATTTTATTACCAATTCTTTTTCATGAGTATCTACGATTGGATAGTGCTTGCCATTACGCTGATAGGCGTGATCTCCTATGGCTTATATAAGAGCCGCACAACGAAAGATCTGGATGGTTACTTCCTGGGCAACCGAACTATGCCCTGGTACCTGGTATTGCTCAGCATCATGGGAACGCAGGCCAGCGCCGTGACTTTTTTATCGGCCCCTGGCCAGGCGTATGTTGATGGCATGCGTTTCGTGCAGTTTTACTTTGGCCTTCCACTGGCTATGGTGATCCTCTGCGTCACGTTCGTGCCCATTTTCCATCGCCTGAAAGTATATACTGCTTATGAGTACCTCGAAAAACGATTTGACTCCAAAACTAGAACGCTGACCTCGGCGTTGTTTCTTTTCCAGCGCGCGTTATCTACCGGTATCAGCATTTATGCGCCTTCTATTATCCTGTCGTCATTGCTGAACTGGAATATCTACTGGACCAATCTTTTTATGGGCGGGTTGCTGATCCTGTACACAGTAACAGGCGGCGCTAAAGCTGTGGCGCATACGCAGAAATTTCAACTCCTGGTGGTTTTTGCAGGTATGTTCCTGGCGGGATTCATGGTGGTTAAACTGTTGCCGGAAGGCGTTGGATTTACCGATGCCCTGGATCTTGGCGGTAAACTGGGCAAGCTCAATGTGATCACCACTGGTATAAAAGACAATGGTTTTGACTGGGGCGACAAGTATAATCTGATCAGCGGTATCATAGGAGGATTCTTTCTGCAACTGTCATATTTCGGCACCGACCAATCGCAGGTAGGCCGGTATCTTACGGCAAAATCAATTACGGAAAGCAGGCTGGGACTGATTATGAACGGGCTGGTAAAAATCCCGATGCAGTTTTTTATTCTGCTGATAGGCGTATTGGTATTCTCTTTTTTTCAGTTCAATAATCATCCTGCTTCTTTTAACGGCAGACAACTGGAGCAGCTTAAAGCTTCTTCGCTGCAACCTGTAGCCGCAAAACTAGAACAGCGGCTCGATTCCGTGCAGGCCGTTAAGCAATCGCTGGTGCGGGAATGGGTCGGTAATAAAAATAACCAGGCGCTGATTGACCAGATTGGCGGACATATCCGCGAAGAAAAAAAATTACAGGATTCCATAAAAATGCTGGTTACTAAAGTAGATGCGCTGGCGGAAACCAATGATACCAATTATATCTTTCTTCGTTTTGTGATCGATTACCTGCCTACAGGTCTGGTCGGTTTGCTGATAGCTGTTATATTTCTTGCTGCCTGGGGAAGTATTGCCGCCGCCCTCAATTCGCTGGCTTCTTCGAGTGTGGTGGATATTCATAAAAAGTTCATAGAAAAGGATTGCACGGATAAGCGGGATTATCGCTTGTCGCGGATGTATTCACTGGGATGGGGATTGTTCTGCATTGGCACCGCTATGTTTGCCACCAGAATGGGCAGCCTTATTGAAGCGGTGAATATACTGGGTTCATTATTTTATGGCGTAATACTCGGCATCTTCCTGGTAGCTTTTTATATGAAGAAGATCGGCGGCAGCGCCGTATTCTGGAGCGCGGTGCTTAGTGAACTGCTAATCATTACCTTGTTCGTGATGAATGATAATGGAGTTATCAGCCTCGGCTTCTTATGGCTGAATGTGATCGGGGCTGTATCGGTAATGTTCTTTGCCTTCCTGTTTTCCTGGGGAGGAAGTAAGAAGGAGCTGAGCGTCTAAAAAGCGTTAAAATC
>JBDTVL010000156.1:0-6222 GCA_040007215.1 Flavitalea sp. | reverse complement strand
TCTTCTACAGAAATGGGCCAGCCCATTTCAATGCTGTAGGCAAAATATCGTGGCGCAGAGGCCGCGCAGAGAAACCAGGGAAAAAATTGCTTTGACACACTAAAAGGAAGGTTGCGGGTGGTTTCCCAATAAGCCCAACCGGGATCGGCGGTAGCCGGATCATAGTATCGCGGTCCTTCCAGATAATGTTCTTCGGGGCCCGCTTCTCCGAAATTGAAAGGGATTACCCCTGCAATACGCTGATCCAGGATGGCGGCGATCGCCGCAGGATCTCCACCTCCGGCCACCGCGCCAATCAATACTATTTTTGCGGTATCAATATATTGTTTTTGCAGTAGCAGATCAACGCTCCGGGAAATATCCCAGGCCATCCATTTCACCAGGCTCTCGCCTGCCAGGTAAAGCTGGTTGCCCAATGCATACCGCGCAAAATAACCCTCTCTATGCCATGGCTGGCTTTGTGTGCGCTCGCCGGCACAGAGCTGGTCCATTACGAGTACCGCAGATCCCGAACGCGCCAGGGTCATACCCATCTCCTGCAGCTCGAGCTGAGTTTTAGGATAATGTAAACTATGAACAATAATAATTGCAGGTATTTTACCGGTTATCTTTTCAGGGCGGTACAAATTGGCGGCTACCAGTAAGCCCGGCCTGCTTTCGAAAGCAATATTCTCTATGATAAATCCATCGTCATAATTCCTGGAAGCAGTTACTGCCGACTGCAATGGAGTGCGTTCAGGAAAAGGCCCCAGCCATTTTTTCAGCTCATCAATACGCGCGCTGCGGAAAAACGCCCAGTCAGCTAATGTTTTTACTTTAAGCCAGGCAGTCTTTTCCTTTTCTGCGTATGATCTGATCCGTGATCTGATCGATTTTTCCAGGGCGCTAGTCACGCCCTGAAGACGCTGTTCTTCGATTGTCCATGCCTGTGATGGAAGCGAAGAAATATCTTTATCCGTAATACCTCCTTTAAAAGAATAATTTTTAGCCGGCTGAACCAGCACGTCATTACTATAAACGGAGCGCTTCCATTCCGGCTCCGGTTGCTCATTGCCTTTAGTAAAAGCATAATCAACAAAAGTATAGGCAGAAGGCCAGCTCCAGCGATATTCCGGCGCCTCAGGCCTGAGCGGACGAATACGCTCAATTGATAAAAACCCAAGTGAGCCTAACTGTTCCAGCGGAATTGCAGCTTCCACTTTCCACCCTGAGCTATCTATAAACGAAGATACCATAGCCTTTTCCGACCAGCTTACTGCGGGATCCTTGCTGTTGATGATATCATTTCTTCCAAAATAATAATCGCCTGATAAAATACTAAATGCTCCAGCAGGATTTACCGCAATAGAAAGAGCTGTATTCTTAGCATTCAAAGGCGATTTAAATCGAATTCTCCATACCATTAAATCTTCCTGCCACATAACAGCATTAATGCCGGATGCATGCGCTGTCAGCCGGTCCTTTTCAGGAGCCCAGGCAGAAAGGCACAGGTAACTGCCGCACAAGGCTATACGAGTTTCACCTCCCTCCAAACGGGGGAATACAAAGCCGCCGGATAATGGAAGAACAATTGCAGAGTCCCATATTTTATCTGTTAAACGACCATCGATCGTAACAGCGCCGCTTAATGCAGGGATATTAAGAGAAGCTTTTGAGCTAAAGGTAAGCGGTTGATTTTCGGCATTAATCTGGGCGCCGGCATTAGCCATTACCACTGCCAGGAGCATAGCTATGCCCGATACCTTATTGAAATAATTATATTTAATGAACGGTTTTCTCATAATGTCAACGCTATCGGCTCCATTGCTGAATATCACTGGCATTGGTGGCGTGTAAGTAATACAATAATAATCCTGCACGCCTGAAATGTCAATTGTTCGATGAATGTATCAATTAAATAATGCGAAGACCGGTATGTAGAGCGCTAAATGTGCGAGAACGTTCTCGGCATGAAGGTAAGAGAGGATGTAGAGGATGAGAATTATAGCGCTATTTCTTTATTGTATTTATTTTTATATTCCAAAGGCAATAAACCAGTAATTTTTTTGAATACAGTCCGGAATGCTTTGTTATCGGCATATCCTACTTCATACATCACTTCATTAATATTTTTTCTGCTGCTTTCAAGTTGTTTTTTTGCAGCCTCAATTTTCACTCTTTGAATATATTCGATGGGCGTATTATTGGTGGCCTTTTTAAACCTTCTTTCAAAATGCCTTCTTCCGATAGCAAATTTCAACGCCAGAAGTTCTACGGATATTTTCTCTGCGATATTCACTTCAATAAATTCCTGAGCTTTTTTGATCGGTTCATCTTCATGATTTTTTTGCCCGTTGAACATAATAAATGGAGACTGACTTTTCCTTTCTATTTCCAGGGCGTAAAATTTAGAAACGGTAATAGCCAATTCACGTCCTGCATATTTTTCAACAAGGTATAAAAGCAAATTCCAATAAGATGTAGCGCCGCCGCTGGAATATAATCCCTGTTGTTCCGTTACGATTCGGTCATCCAGCAGCGTTACCTCTGGGAACATTTCCCTGAACTGGCCGGCCGCTATCCAATGACTTGAACATTCTTTACCATTTAATAAACCTGTTGAAGCCAGCACAAAAGCGCCAACGCATAAACTGGCCGCTTCGGCTCCCTGACGATATTGTTCTATTATCCAGGGATTGAAATCTTTATTGAGATCCAAAGTCGTTTTCAGATTGCCGCCGATAGCTGGAATAATGATCAGGTCTGTTTTTTTAACATCCTTCAGCAACACATCGCAATGTACCGTGAACAAACCGTTATGCAGCTTCACATCCCTGGTAAGACCAACAAGCTCTATTGTAAATAAAGGCGGTTTACCCGCCTGCTGACGAAACTCATTAACCCCGTTAAATATGATTCGAGGATCTGCTATACTCGCCAGAACGGCTTCATTCAGAACAAGAATGGATACATGTTTCATACCAGTTTACCAGCTTTAATACTTAGTAATATCTATACTCCGTTACCTGTATAGCCGCTAAAGCAAGACTAATTCTTAATCTGGGGGCAATAAGGCATAAGGATACAAAAGGTAAGCAATTTAAAAGTCGTAAACAACCCCCAAACAGTCTCTTTCACACCCGTTCCCAGCTATTTATCGGGCTTACTTTTACATTGTGCAGGCAAATGTAAAAAGCGCTGGTATGCGGAAATTAATTGTATCCATGAATGTAACGCTGAACGGCTTCATGGCAGGACCCAATAGCGAACTAGACTGGCATTTTAAAAGCTGGGATGAAGAAATGGCGCATGCTATAACGCTGCAACTGAGCGCCGCGGATACCATTTTATTAGGAAGGATCACTTATAGCATAATGGCCCGTTACTGGCCTTCGATAGCGTCCGCACAGTTTACTTGCAGGCATGACCTTGATTTTGCGGATATGATGAACCGCTATGATAAGGTGATTTTTTCTACCACGCTTTCCAGCGTAGATGAATGGCGCAATGCAAGGCTTGCTAAAAAAAATATTGAAGAAGAAATAGCGGAGCTTAAACAATCGAGGGGTAAAGAGATGATCATTTACGGAAGCGGGCAAATGGTATCATCTTTAATAACCATGAACCTTATTGATGAATACAGGATATGGATCCACCCGGTGATTATAAACCAGGGCCGGCCGTTTTTTCCCTTTCTTTCCGGCAGCATCAACCTCAAATTGCGCCATTCTACAGCCTTTGGTTCAGGCGTGGTTTTATTGTGCTACGAACGCATCTCATAACAATCACTATTGTGAAAAAAGCGCTGCCCTACAATAAATACCTTAGAAAAGGCAACTTTACCTCCTACAGAACGTTATTTTGCTAAATTAAGGATCAGATGAGCCCATATCCCCTTCCGAAAAATGAAAAGCGCAGGCTGCAGGCTTTGTATGACTATGATATCCTGGATACTATTTCGGAGAAGGAATATGACAGCATTACAAGGATCGCTTCGGAGATATGCGATGTGCCTGTATCTCTTATCACTTTGCTGGACGAACAGCGCCAATGGTTCAAATCCAGTTTCGGCTTCGAAGTAAAGGAAACGCCCAGGGAATTCGCCTTCTGCAATTACACCATCATGGATAAAGATAATATTATGGTGGTGCCCGATCTGAGGGCAGATGAACGTTTTTCAGAAAACCCATTAGTGACGGGTCATCCAAATGCTGTCTTTTATGCCGGCGCACCGCTCGTTACTCCCGATGGATTTGTACTAGGATCTATTTGCGTACTTGATGGCAAAATAAATAATCTTACCGATAGCCAGAAAGACGCATTAAAAGCTTTATCAGAACAGGTAATAGGAACGCTTGAACTAAGAAAAAAGATAAAAGAACTGAAACTGGTACAACAGAAATTAAAGAAAGTCAATAAAAATCTTAAAGATTTCGCGCATATCGTTTCTCATGATATGAAAACGCCACTGGCCAATATTTCCATGCTAACCGGCGCTTTTGAAAATTCCGGCGGCCGGTTCAACGCCGATGACCAGCAAATATTAGAGCTCATCAACAAAAGCGCTAAATGCCTTTCGGTATTTGTAGACAGAATTCTCACGCAGGTAGTCAGCAATAAAGACAATACAACTGTTAAAACTGTAGACTCCTATTCAGTGATCAGTGAAGTAATAGATCTTATTGCGCCTCCGGCCGATTTTGAGATCAGCGTCCAAAAAGAATTGCCTAAACTGCGCATGGATAAAGGTTGCCTGCAGCAGGTATTTCAGAACCTGATCACCAATGCGATAAAATATAACAATAAGAAAAAAGGTATCATCAGCATTACAGCCAGAACAGATCAATCCTTTCATCATTTCCAGGTAGCCGATAACGGTTCTGGTATATCCAGGAATGATATCGCCAAAATATTCCAGCAGCGCCAAACACTCGACAAAACAGACCGGTATGGCAACAAAGGAACAGGTATTGGTCTTCATACCGTTAAGAAGATATTAAAAGATTTGGGCGGAAAAATTGTCGTTACCTCAGAAAAAAATAAAGGCTCTGTTTTTGCCATCAGCATTCCGTGTATGACTGCATAAACCTTTAGTGACCTGCCTTTCACAACTTCTAGCTTGAAATTCGCCGCTACACACCGTATTTCTACTATTTACTAGGTATTACTCCTCAATTATTGCAATGATTTAAATATGTAAGGAGGAAACAACAACATTTTCCTGCGATTACGTTATAACATGTGATTAGGTCTCCTTTGCGGTTAAACGGGGATAGCAGAATAATCAAAAGATAACGATGAATACTTCCAATATTACCTATGTCTGAGTCATTACCAAAAAGTGTTGACATCTTCCTGACGGTTGATCCTGAAACTATTGATAGTTATTTCAATGCTCATGACCCCGCGCCGATCTACAAGAGGCAGCTTAGCCATGAACTGGAGCAATATATTGATGAAACCGTAGCTCCGGTTAAACGATATTCTGTTATTTTTTACAAATTCAAATGTGCCAGCGAAAAAGACAAACTTTACGCTGAGCCGCTTATTTATTCCATCAGACGCCATTACAGCGGCAAACAGGAAATAAGAGAGAAGGAATTTCAGAAATTTAAACGCCGCACCTGGATCCTTCTGATAGTTAGCCTCACGGTGGTAATGCTTTGTCAGGGCTTTATTCCGATGCTATTTAATGAGGAGCACCGTATTCATTCCGGTTTAAGTAATAGCCTTGATGTATTTAGCTGGGTAATATTATGGCGTCCGATAGATAAGCTTATTTTTTACTGGAACCCTCATCTTAAAGATATTTCTCTATTGCAAAAATTAGCTTCAGCCGAACTCATTATTATTGATCATGAAAAATAGCCTGCTCATACTTCTTGTATGCCTCTATTGCCAGGCGGCTTCTACACAATCGTCAGGCGGAATGGAGCAATACTATTACCTGAAAGCGGGAGACAATGCCAGCATTGTTCCTATGGCTCATTATAATTTCAGTAATAAATGGTATGGCGAAGCGAGATACAATTATGATGAAGAGCAGACCTTCTCATTATACGCAGGAAGAACCTTTTCGGGGAAATCGGCATTTTCTTATTCCGCAACTCCCATGCTGGGCGGACTTATAGGACGTATGAACGGAGGATCTTTAGGATTGAATATGGACATGGACTTTGAAAATATATTTTTCAGTACGCAATCGCAATATTCGTTTTCCATGGAACAAAGAACGAACCAGTT
>JBDTVL010000155.1:0-6256 GCA_040007215.1 Flavitalea sp. | reverse complement strand
ATTATCACAAAGATGGAAGAAAATTTTCTGCGGAAAGGATAAAAATTTTCGGAAACTCAAGTGTTTTAACTACATTAAAATGGCTGAATGATTTTACTGCGCTTTTAGTAAATTTGCCGCCCGCAGTACCGCTGGTACAGCGCTCACAAATCCCGATCTGACATGGAATATGATTACAGCCGCATAGAAAAGAAATGGCAGGATTACTGGAAAGCAAACGGCTCCTATAAAGTAAGTAACGACGCAGCAAAACCTGGCTACTACGTGCTGGATATGTTTCCTTACCCCAGCGGAACAGGATTGCATGTGGGCCACCCCCTGGGCTATATCGCCAGCGATATCTTCGCCCGATATAAAAGAAGCCGCGGTTTTAACGTGCTTCACCCCATGGGCTATGATGCTTTCGGACTTCCTGCCGAACAATATGCGATTGACCATGGTATCCACCCCTCTATCTCCACGCAGCAGAATATCGAAAATTTCCGGAAGCAACTGGATAATATCGGGTTTTCGTACGACTGGTCGCGGGAGGTGAGAACTTCAGATCCCGGTTTTTATAAATGGACGCAATGGATATTTCTCCAGTTATTCGATAGCTGGTATAACCGTCAGACAAAGACCGCAGAAAGTATAAACGTTTTAATAGCGCTGTTCGAAAAACAGGGAAACATAGGGCATCCCTGCCCCGGTAACACGGCGCTTTTCTTTTCTGCATCTGAATGGAATGGGTTTGACGAAACAAAGAAACAGCAGGTATTAATGGACTACCGCCTTTCCTATTGTGGTTATGGCGAAGTGAACTGGTGCGAGGCCCTCGGCACGGTGCTGGCCAACGACGAAGTGATCAATGGCCTCAGCGAACGCGGAGGCTTTCCGGTTGTGAAAAGAAAACTGCGCCAGTGGTACCTGCGCATTACGGAATATGCAGACAGGCTGCTGGAAGGCTTGCAGACCGTTGACTTCAGCGACGCTATGAAGGAAATGCAGGCGAACTGGATCGGCAAAAGTTATGGCGCGGAAATATCATTCGATATTCATTCGCCCTCTTCTGCATTAGGGACGAACAATGAGCAAAAACTGACCGTGTACACCACCCGCCCCGATACTATTTTCGGGGTCGACTTCATGGTGATAGCGCCCGAGCATGAACTCGTGGATATCATCAAATCGAAGGAAGAAACTATTGCTGTTGATGAATACGTGGCTTATGTAAACAGCCGCAGCGATCGTGAGCGCATGGCCGAGAAAAAAATCAGCGGATGTTTTACCGGTGCTTATGCTATCAATCCTTTTAACAACCAGTCCATACCTGTATGGATAAGCGAATATGTGCTGGCCGGTTACGGAACAGGCGCCATCATGGGCGTGCCCTGCGGCGATGAGAGAGACCTTCGGTTTGCGAAACATTTCAATATACCGGTTACCAATATCATTGGCGCGGCTTTCAATGGAGAGGAAGCGAACCCTACGAAGGAAGCGATTCTCGAAAACAGCGATTTTTTAACGGGAATGGTCATGCGTGACGCTATCGATGTGGTGAATGCAAAGATCGAGGAGATGGGTATCGGGAAAAAGAAAGTGAATTACAGGATGCGCGATGCGGCTTTCAGCAGGCAGCGCTACTGGGGAGAGCCTTTTCCCATTGTGTGGGCTCCTGATGTAGCTTTAACGGAGGCTGATAATTCTTCTGAAGCTTCGTCAGATAAGTCTGCTGAAGCTATGGCCGGTATGGCCAACGAAGTATCAGCAAATAAAGAACTCATCGCTCATCCCTTACCCGTATCAGAACTTCCGGTCATGCTTCCCGATCTCGACGAGCTGAAACCCGGTCCTGGCGGGGAAGGCCCGCTGTCGAACCTGGATAGCTGGAAGAACTATCGCGGAGGTATACGCGAAGTGAATACCATGCCAGGTTATGCCGGCAGCAGTTGGTATTTTCTGCGCTATATGGACCCGCATAACGAAAATGAATTCTGCAGCCGTAAAGCCTCCGACTACTGGAACCAGGTTGACCTGTACATAGGCGGAACCGAACATGCAGTGGGTCACTTGCTGTACAGCCGTATGTGGACAAAGTTCCTGTTTGACCTCGGGTATATTGGTTTCCAGGAACCCTATAAAAAACTGGTTAACCAGGGGATGATTCAGGGGAGTAGCAGGTTTGTATTTAGATTAAATGGAAAAGCTGCTGAAAAATTTATCAGTAATTTATTAGAAGTAACTTTTAATGATTTTGAATTTAGAGTTCCTGTAATTAATGAAAAATTGCAACCAGATTTTATTAGCGAAAAAAGGAAAATTGAAATAGAGGTTACTTCGCAAAAAAGTATTCAAGAGAAATTTGGAAAAAGGAAAAATGCCATAAATCAGGAATATAAATTGATATATATATCAAATGAAGAAGTATTTGAAAAAAGGCAAGAGGGGATAATAAGTTTTAATGCTTGGTTAGCTGGTAAATTGCATTCTGAAGAAGATTACATTTCTCCTTTAAATAGTAAAAAGAAGAATTATTACGCTACACTATTCGTTGTGGAAGGGTTAAATGAAGATTGTTATGAAAAATTGCATGTTGATGTAAACATAGTAGATGGCATTGAATTAGATATAGATGCATTCAAAAGGTCAAAACCTGAATATGCTAATGCAGAAGTTATTCTACTAGGAGATGGGAAATATATCTGTGGAGTAGAAGTGGAGAAGATGTCTAAAAGCAAATTCAATACCGTCAACCCCGATGACCTGGTGACCAAGTATGGCGCCGACACCTTCCGAATGTATGAAATGTTCCTCGGTCCTATCCAGGACAGCAAACCCTGGGATACCAAAGGCATTGAAGGCGTTCATCGTTTCCTGAAAAAACTGTGGCGTTTATTTTATGACGACTTGAAAGGAAAAGTATGGAACGAAGAAAAAGCCAGCGATGCAGAATTAAAAGTACTGCACCGAACCATTAAAAAAATAGGAGAGGACAACGAACGTTTCTCCTTCAATACCGGCGTAAGCGGATTTATGGTTTGCGTGAATGAACTGCACGATCTTAAATGTCATAAAAAAGAAATACTGCAACACCTGCTCATTTTGCTTTCACCCTATGCACCGCATATTGCAGAAGAATTGTGGCAGCTTACCGGCAACAAGGATTCAATCCTGGATGCACCTTACCCTGAGCTGCAGGAAAAATACCTGGTGGAGACCTCGCATACCTATCCTGTTTCCGTTAACGGAAAAATGCGTACCCAGGCCGATCTTAGCCTGCAGGCCACCCAGCAGGAAGTAGAGGAACTGGTCATGAATAATCCCATCATCCTCAAATGGCTGGAAGGGAAACCACCTAAAAAAATAATCTACGTAAAAGGAAAAATGATCAATGTTGTAGTCTGATACCGGCAGATGCTCTGCTGAATGTGATTAGCTATAAAGATCGTGGCTAAAATACTATCCTTGTTAAAATCAGTAACTGGTTCGCTGCGATTATTGAAATTATCAATTAGTTGAATAGCTAAAATACCGGGCAGAACGACTGGCGTTTATCGCCATTGTACTCATTGAACATACCGTGCTGCATCAGCGAGAACTCATAAGCTCCCCGGCTGTTGTTGTATTGATTCAGCGCGGAAGAAGTAGCATCGTAACTAAACATCAGCCTGATATTCTTCCACTGAAATCCTACCATAGGAATAAAAGCATCTTTGGGCCGCAGATACAGTCCGCCGAGCAACTGCGATTCGCCATCGCCTGATAAATTATACTGGAGATAAGCGCCGCCCACTATTTCAGAAGCCTTGGCCTGCGTAGTATAGTAAGCCATCGGGTTGATGATCACTTCATCGCTCATCTTATAACTCATATTAAAGAAGGCCGTGTACCTCGGCGGGATTCTGCTGTCAACGCCGGCATTATCGGAATTGAAAAATGATTCGCGCGGTTTATTGAGATGCATGATAGAAATACCGCCATTCACATATAATTTATCTGTCGGAAAATATGCATAGTTCATACCTACCTGTACATCGAAATAACTTACGCTGGGATTATCCAGGTATACGCTGGTAGGAAGCGTATTATCGAAAAACTTTCCATCAAACTGGTCAGGAAATTTAAGGTCCTGCGAGTTGATTCTTTTATTGGCCCAGCCAAGGTTAAAACCTGCTGATAACAAATGCGCTTCGCCCAGTTCCTGGTGATAAGCTATGGACGCATTCACCTTAGTGGACGTGAGTTTACCGGAACCTGCCACATCGCGCAGGATAACGCCGCCAAGCCCTACCCATCCGGATTCTATCCGGTCTCTCCAAACCTGCACATCTCCCCAAACGCTCATGGTTTTGTAAGGAACGGTCATAACAGACGACCATTGATTGCGGTAATTAGCCCCGATCCGGTAATCTGCATCAGGTATGAAACCTGTATTGGCCGGATTGGTGGTGAGCGGTGAATTGAACCATTGTGAAAAATGAAGGTCCTGCGCCTTGCCAGAAACAAAACTGAATAGCAATAACATTGTCAGTGCAAGAGTCTGAACTGATCTTACTCCTCTGTAGTGTTGCAAAGCCGCTTCGCGAAACTCTGCCATGCTATTCCCGTCTGTAACCCTTTGTGTATGCAACATTCCTGGTTTATATTAATTAGCTTCTGTCAAAAAGCAAACCTGTTTACTTTTATAGTACAAGGATCAATACCGCTATCTGATCAGCGTTATATCGCCAGTTTTCTTTCCCTTCGTGCCATCGCTGAACTCCACATCGAGCGTATAGGCATATACATCCATCGGTTGCAGCACACCGTTATAAGTTCCATCCCATCCGAGCTTGCGGTTATTCGTCTCAAATACTTTTTGTCCCCAGCGATTGTATATCCTGAATATCATTCTCGTAATACCGAAGCCTTCCACCCGCACGGTGGCATTCCTGCCAAACTTGCCTGGCGTAAAGGCATTGGGAACATCCAGCAACGGCAGGATATCTGCCACCACATCATGGCACGCCGTATCCGTACATCCGAACTGGTTATAGGTGATCAGGCAGGCATTATAGGTTCCGCTGGCATTGTATTGATGCAAAGTGGTATCATTGGTGGTCTTCAAAGTGGAATCTCCGTCGCCGAATAACCATTTGTACCGTACGCCGCCGGTGGACAGGTTAGTGAATATAGTAGGCTTGTTCACTTCCGGAACAATAGGCGCATGTGAAAATTCTGCCGTAGGCCGGTTAGATACCGTGATCGATTTAGTGGTTACATCTTTTATATTACAGGTTCCTGAATCTACCGCGGTTAGCGTAACGATATAAGTTGCGGCAACGGGATAATTATGCGCTGGATTCACTTCATTGGAAACCGGTGAGCCATCGCCAAAATCCCAGGTAAAGGTTTGTCCTGCCAGTGAAGTGTTAACGAATACGGCATCGTAGGGAACGCAACCCGATAGCGGCGTTTCAAACTGCGCTTTTACCAGCGGCGCTACGCGCAATTGTTTGGTGAGCGAATCGGGCGAATTACAATAGTTGGTATCATTCAACACAAGGGTCACATTATAAGTTCCAGCAGCGAGGAAAGAGTGGTTAAGCGCGCCCGGACCTGCCGGAGGCGTTCTTACCCCATCGCCAAAATCCCAGATAAAACTGGTATTGGTATAGGGCTTAGCCGTTGGCGCAACCGTGGAAAGATTAGTGAACGCATAACTCAGGCTTTCGCAGGGTAATAATTTCTGTATATCAAAATCAAGATTAGCCTTATCATTCCTTACAATGATGTTGATATACGCGGTGTCCCTGATATTACAGGTAGTAGAGTCAACTGCGATTAGTCTTACCCGGTAGGTCGCTACATTTACAAATGTATGAGTGATATCAAATGAAGTGGTAATCGTATCGGAGCCATCGCCGAAATCCCATTCATAACTTTTAGCATTCCTGACCGTATCGCGAAGGCTTAAGGTAAAAGGAGCGCAGCCTACAGAATCAGGCGCATTATTATAGAAAGATCTTGGCCCGGAAGCGACGCCTGCAAAATTAAAAGAGATCTTCACCGCCGCAAGATTACATCCGCCGGGTAAAGCCCCATTAACAGGTCCTACTACGCCAGGCGTAGTGGGAAACCGTGCCCCGCCCTGGCAATTGGCGCACATGGCCTGGTAAATAACGCCCTGCTCATCATACCGGCTGGTGCCTCCATCCACATGTTCGCCATAGGCTCCATTATCCTGCCCGAAAAAAGTACCGTATAAAAGTTGGGATGCATCTCTCTTGATCACGGC
>JBDTVL010000154.1:0-6287 GCA_040007215.1 Flavitalea sp. | reverse complement strand
GGGCCATAGTCATGTATATGAAAGAACTTTTCCAATACTCGGTCATTATGGAATGTCGGACACTTTTGATCCGGATAAACATATTATAAAAGATACTGCGGGGGCTAAAAGAAGAGGGATCATCTATATTGTAAACGGAGCAGGCGGACAATCAGATGTAAATGAAAAAGGAACGCCCCTGCCTGCCGCAGCATTCTATAATAATTCCATTGGCGGTTCCATGATCCTTGATTTCTCCGGCTCCAGGCTTGATGCACGCTGGATCTGCGCAGATGGCGTTATCCGCGATCAGTTCTCAATAGTAAAATAGCTGGAATCATTTCACCAAATTTAGTTATTGTCCAATCATTTCATCATCATCTCGGCCACCTGTTCGCCAATCACTGGCGCAAGAGCTACGCCGATGCCGCTCATTCTAACGGCGCAGTATACCTGATCTTCTATTTTTTTTACAATAGGCATTTTTACATCGCCTATACCCATAATACCGCTCCACCTGTCGGTGATGGTATAATTGGTGTCTGGCAAAAGATGACGTTTGAGAAACAGCTCAAGTTCGTTTTGTATCGTGGAGGATATGCCCATGTTCTCGGTGGTTTCCTCCTCGAAAGCTTTATTCCTGGCGCCTCCCAGCAGCAACCTGTTACCCAGGTTCCGGAAATAGAAAAACCCTTCGTCGGAATGAAAAGCCCCTTTGATCTTTAATCCTTCAATAGGAGCGGTGAGTAAAATCTGTCCTCGTGCAGACTGAACATTCAGTTGGGGAAGCAGAGGTTTTACAAAAGCATTGGTGCAGATCAGTAGTTTACCGGTAAGCAGATCCAGGCCCTGATGATTATGAATACGTATTCCATTTGTTGTTTTTTCATAACCAGTCACATTTGTTTGATTCAACGTGGTTATGCCCATGGACTGCACTGTTCTTAGCAGAGACTGGCAAAGTTTGCCGGGGTGTAAACAGCCTTCCATTTTATTTTCTACCAGGTGATTCACTTTGCTAAGCCCGAAACGGTTGATCTTCTGATCGGCAAGCTCAAAAATTTTTTTCTCATTCAGTTTTCGGGAAAGCTTATTGTTCAGCCATTTGATATCCTCGTTCAAACGTTTAACGGAAACGGGATGGTGAGGGGTGATCAGTTCATATCCGCCGGTAAGCTGGAAGTCGGTTTCTTTTTTCTTAAATGTTTTCCTGATCCTTTCTAGTCCCTGGTAGCGCATCTTCACCATTAAAAGCATGTTGTCTTCACCCATTTCCCGGGCATCATGCATCAGTTCAGTGAGGCTGCCGAAAGTGGCAAAGCCGGCATTGCGGGTGCTGGCGCCTTCAGGAATAATTCCTCTCTCTATAATGGTTACGGATAAGCGAGGATTATTTTTTTTCAGAAAATACGCCGACCATAGCCCGGCAAATCCGCTGCCGATGATCGTTACGTCTGTAGGCGCGTAGAAGGTTTCTTTTTCCCAAATGGATGTATGCATGTATTACTTAACATGAAAAAGGTAAAAGGTTAATCTTTTACCTTTTTCATGGTTGGTTATTTTTAGAGATGTATAGCTTCGCCATAGGCCACTTCTATAGCGTCTTTCACGCTTTCGCTGATGGTGGGATGCGGATGAATGCTGTTCAGCACTTCATGGTAGGTTGTTTCCAGTTTCCTGGCCGTAACCGTTTCGGCGATGAGTTCGGTAACATTATACCCTATCATATGGGTACCCAGCCATTCGCCGTATTTAGCGTCGAATATTACTTTTATGAATCCTTCAGGATGTCCTGCAGCGCTGGCTTTGCCGGAAGCGCTTAGCGGGAACTTGCCCACTTTAATTTCATAGCCCGCATCCTTAGCCTGTTTTTCAGTATAGCCAACAGAAGCAATTTCGGGATAGCAGAAGGTGCAACCCGGAACATTGTTATAGTCGATCGGTTCAGGCTGGTGAGCATATTTCTTTTCGCCAAAGGCGATATTCTCCACGCAGATGATGCCTTCTTTGGAAGCCACATGCGCCAGCGCCTGGCCGGGAGCGCAATCGCCAATAGAATAGAATCCGTCTACGCTGGTTTTGTAAAATTTGTCAACCACCAGTTTGCCTTTTTCGGTTTTGATACCCAGTTCTTCGAGGCCGATGCCTTCTATATTGGCGGCAATGCCCACTGCGCTTAACAGAATATCCGCTTCAAGAACGGTTTCGCCGCTCTGCGTTTTGATGGTGGCTTTAACGCCGGCGCCAGAGGCGTCTACCTTAGTCACTTCGCTGTTCGTCAGCACATCAATACCTTGTTTCTTGAAATTCTTTTCCAGTTCTTTAGAAATATCTTCATCCTCCAATGGAACAATCCTTGGAAGGAATTCCACTACCGTTACTTTAGCGCCCATGCTGTTATAGAAATAGGCGAATTCCACGCCAATAGCGCCGCTTCCCACTACGATCAATGACTTAGGCATCTGGGGTAAGGACATGGCTTCGCGGTAACCGATTATTTTTTTACCATCTATCTTTAACGCGGGCAGTTCGCGGCTCCTTGCCCCTGTGGCAATAATTATATGTTTGCCTTCCACCAGCTTTTTGCTTCCATCCGCTGCCGTTACCTCGATCTGTCCTTTAGCTTTTAGTTTTCCAAAGCCCATCACTACATCAATCTTGTTCTTCTTCATCAGGAACTGAACGCCTTTACTCATCTTATCGGCCACACCGCGGCTGCGTTTGATCACTGCGGGGAAATCGATCGTTCCGGAAGCTTCTATTCCAAATTCCTTAGCATGTTTAATATCCTCATTCACCTGCGCGCTTTTAAGTAAGGCCTTGGTGGGAATACAACCCCAGTTCAGGCAAATGCCGCCCAGGCTTTCTTTTTCAATGATAGCCGTTTTTAACCCAAGTTGAGAAGCCCTTATCGCGGCTACATACCCGCCGGGTCCGCTGCCAAGAACAATTACATCGTAAGCCATTCTATGAAGATTTGATTTATAATAAAGATGAAAATCAAGCGCTAAATTAGTTCACCTGCATGAAAGAGCCAAAAGGCTACATTTGCATATCAATTGAATATATGAAGCTTGATATACTTGCAATAGGCGTTCATCCGGATGATGTAGAACTCGGCTGCGCCGGAACGATACTCACAGAAATTAAAAATGGTAAGAAAGCCGGTATAGTAGATCTTACACAGGGCGAACTGGGAACAAGAGGAACCGCAGAAACAAGACATGCGGAAGCTGCTGAAGCCGCACGTTCACTTGGCGTTAGCGCCAGGGAAAATCTTAAAATGAGAGATGGTTTTTTCAAAAATGACGAAGAGCACCAGCTTATACTGATCAGGGCCATCAGGAAATACCAGCCGGAGATCATCCTTGCCAATATAAAAGATGACCGCCATCCAGATCATGGACGCGCCGGACAACTTATTGCCGATGCCTGTTTTTTGTCGGGACTGGTAAAGATAAAAACCACCGATGAGGGCAGGGAACAGGACCGCTGGCGGCCCAAATATGTTTTGCATTACCTGCAGGACTGGTACCATGAACCTGACCTGCTGATAGATATCTCCGGCGTATTTGAACAAAAGATGCGCTCCATTGAAGCGTATTCCACTCAGTTCCATGTTAAAGGAGCAAAACAGGAAGATGGTCTGAAAACCTATATTTCCACCCCCGATTTCCTGGAAAGTGTCATCGCAAGGTCACGAATGTTCGGCAAAAGAATAGGCGTGAAGTATGCCGAAGGTTTTGTGAGCGATAAAACTATTGGTATACGTAGCCTGGATGCTCTTTTACAGATGGAAACCTGAGCCGGCGAGGTTTATGCACAGCGTTGAAAACAATATGAGTAATTAAGCGTTTATACCTATTAATTAACACGATTTTTCCGGTTTTAAAAGGTAACTTTGCACTCTCGTTTTTAAAGTTTTTAAGCATGGCAACACCTAAATTTTCCAATGTTCCTCATTCCTTCCACGCGGAGTTGAAAAAGAGGATCGCGGACTACTTCGAGCAAGTAGGCACATCTACAACCGGTAATTACAGCTTGTTCCTGAAGGCGGTTATCCTGATGGTTAGCGTAGCGTTGCTATATACCCACCTTGTTTTCTTTACCCCTCCTGTAGCATGGGCTTTGCTGGAATGCGTGTTGCTGGGCTGTATCGTTGCCGCTATCGGCTTCAACGTGATGCATGATGGCGCTCATGGCAGTTTCAGTAAATATAAATGGGTAAATGTACTAGCCGCTTTTTCACTGAATATACTTGGCGGCAATAGTTTTATGTGGAATGTTAAACACAATGTTATTCATCACGCTTATACTAACGTTGACGGCATAGACGATGATATCGATATACAACCCTGGATGAGGATGAGCTCCACCCAGAAAAGATACAGGCTGCATAAATACCAGCACATGTATTTCTGGTTCCTGTATTCCCTGCTTTACATTTTCTGGATTTTTGTTCTCGATTACCAGAAATATTTTAAAAGTAAAGTGGGTAATATGCCATTGAAAAAAATGGAATTATCTGATCACCTCGTATTCTGGGGTTTTAAAGTTTTTCATTTTTTCCTTTTCGTTGGTATCCCAGTTTATGTGGTTGGGTTCAGCTCCTGGCTCATCGGATTTATCGTATTTACCTGCGTTGCCGGTTTTGTACTGAGCCTTGTATTTCAGTTGGCGCATACCGTTGAACATACCGCATTCCCTGTTCCTGATGTAATGACAGGAAAACTGGAAGATGAATGGGCTGTTCATCAGATCAAGACCACTGCTAATTTTGCTACCAAGAATAAGCTAGTGTCCTGGTTAGTAGGCGGCCTCAATTTTCAGATCGAACATCACCTGTTTCCTAAAATATCTCATGTTCATTATCCCGCCATCAGTAAGATCATCAGGAAAGCCTGTGAAGAACATGGCATTGCGTATATCGAGTATCCCAAAGTCAGGTATGCCGTTGCCTCTCATGTTGCCTTTTTAAGAGAGATGGGAAGATAAAGCATGGATAAAAGGTAAAAATTTAAAATGGAGTAGTCCATTTTGTATCTAAATCTTTCTTCGGTAATGGACAAAGTAAAAGTTGGACTAGTTCAGATGTCCTGCACCTCAGACAAGCAGGAGAATATTACAAAAGCGACAGCGAAAATCAGGGAGGCTTCACAGAAAGGCGCGCAGATCATCTGCCTGCAGGAACTTTTCAGCTCTCTTTATTTCTGTGATGTTGAAGATTATGATCATTTTAAGCTGGCAGAACCCATTCCAGGACCAACTACTGAAACGCTACATACACTTGCCGAAGAACTGGGCGTTGTAATCATCGCCTCTCTTTTCGAAAAAAGAACGCAGGGTATTTATCATAATACTACTGCCGTTATCGACGCCGATGGCGCTTACCTCGGCAAATACAGGAAAATGCATATTCCTGATGATCCGGCATTTTACGAGAAATTTTATTTTACCCCGGGAGATCTCGGCTATAAGGTATTCACTACGCGTTTTGGAACTTTTGGCGTACTGATCTGCTGGGATCAATGGTACCCCGAAGCTGCACGCATCACCGCTTTAATGGGCGCAGAAATACTATTTTACCCTACAGCTATCGGTTGGGCAACCAGCCAGGACGAAGCTACCAATACCGAACAATACAATGCCTGGCAGACCATTCAGAGAAGCCATGCAATAGCCAATGGCGTGCATGTGGTCAGCGTTAACAGGGTTGGATTTGAGCAGGAGGGAAGGATGAAATTCTGGGGCGGATCATTTATCTCCAATCCTTTCGGATCCGTTATTTACCAGGCTTCGCACGACCGGGAAGAAGTAATTGTACTGGATATCGACAAGTCAAAAACAGACCGCTACCGAACGCACTGGCCATTTCTGCGCGACAGGCGAATAGATTCTTATCAACCTATTACTAAACGATATATTGACGAAGCATAAATGAGCTCACGACCTACGCCTTACGAACTGGGCTATTATTTCCCTGCCGAGTTCGATGCTCATGACGCCGTTTGGCTCAGTTGGCCTCATAAAGAGGCTTCCTGGCCAGGAAAGCTTAATGTTATATATCCCTACTATTCACAGTTTGTAAAAGAGCTAGCCAAAAGTGAAAAAGTGCATATCAATGTTTCCGGGGAAGCTATGAAAAATGCCGCTATCCAATGGCTTACAGCCGCCAGTGCAGACCTGGAAAAAATAGTTTTCTTCTTTCATCCTACCAATGATGCCTGGTGCCGTGACCATGGACCGGCATTCCTTGTCAATCCTAAGGCAGAAAATCCAAAAGCGATCATTGACTGGAACTATAATGC
>JBDTVL010000153.1:0-6299 GCA_040007215.1 Flavitalea sp. | reverse complement strand
TTGTTTATATATTATGCCTATGGCTAATAAAGACGCAGTAGTGAGGGGCAAAGCGCGTTTTAACAGTTTGGGCGTAGACCTGAACAGGAAATGGGATAAACCCTCTGATACCGTTAATGCACCAGAAAATGCAGCCCTCGAACGCTGGCTGGAAGGCATGATTGCCGCAGGTAAAAAACCTCACCTGGCTATAGACTTGCATAATGATGGCGAAGGCGGCCTGCATATTGGAAGACCCAATATTGATCTCACCAAATATCTCGAGAACATGAAAAGATTAGAGGTGTTATTAAGAAAATATACCTGGTTCACCGAAGGCAGCTCGGGAAGCGATTTCAGAAATCCGGGTTCTATCAATGAGGGCTTGCTGGAACGTTATGGCATAGAGGGAGTAGTATATGAATTGAATTATGAATGGATAGAAGGGTTGCATAAAGCGCCATTTGGCAAAGACTGGGAGCAACTGGGCCAATCACTTGGAAAAGTGTTCTATGAGTATTTCGGTGAAAATAAGTAATCTTGCATAGGCTAATTAATTAATTCAGTTTCCCATTAAACAGAGGATCATTGTGAGGCAGACGATTATTTTAATACTGATTGTTGTATCCTCCTTTAGTTTTGTTCACTGTGACCGCCAACCTAAATCTAGCGTCATAGAAACGCAGTCCGGGCAAACTGTAATGCCGGACGAGGCCCCCCGGAATGATAATAATACTCCGGCAAAATTAGCTTCAGCAAAAGAAAATTCTTATTATTTCGCATTATCGGGTAATGATAAGAATAATGGTAAAATCAATACTCCTAAGAAAAGTTTGGAGGCGGCTGTTGGGTTGATGACAAGTGGAAACCATATATTTTTTAACCGTGGTGATTCCTGGTATGCAGAGGGATCAAGCCTGGATCTCCGTAACAGATCGGACTTTACTATTGACGCTTATGGAAAAGGCCGTAAACCTGTTATAGCCTCACTGAAACTACTAAATGATAGTCAATGGAAGAATGTTTCAGGCAGCCCTTTGTGGAAATATGAGGTAAGCGGATATGTTGATGCTTTGAGACTTTTTCAGGACGGCGCATCAGGTTATAAAGTAAATGCCACCGACTCTTCGGCAACTGAAAAAAATGCCGATGAGCTGTTAGAATGGTATATCAAGAGAAATGAGCAGGGAGATGGAGCCACTATATTTCTCAATACCGGTCAGGTATCTGCAAGACCTCATAAGGTGGAGGTACTACCTGCAAGACTCAATCGCCCTACCGTTTTTATGAAGTACACACAGCGTGTGCGCATCAGGAATATTGATTTCAGGGGAGGGGGTAGAAATGAAGTAGTGATGATAGAAGCGCCTGCTTCCGATATCATTATAGACAGTTGTATTATACAGGAAGCAATGGGTTCCGGTATTGTAGTAACTAAAGATACTTCCGACAAATCTTTATATCCTTCTAATATCACTATAACTAATAACCTGGTAGACAAAGTCTGGTCGGCGCATGAAAATGATCCTGCATTACGCTCCCTGACTGGGGATGGTATATTTATTGTTCATGCGGCAGATACCGGGATTATCAGGGGCAATACCGTTCGTAACTGGGGGCATACCGGTATCACACTCACTTCTTATCTCGCGGGATACCACGGTGTGCATCATTTTATCATAGAACAGAATGATGTGTCCTCCGGGGCTTCGGGTTATATGCATGCGCTCGACATTAATGGCTTCGAAGGCCTTACTACAAATAACATTATAAGAAGAAATTATTTTCACGACTATAGCGCTACTATACATGCGCAGGGTGATCATAATAAGTATTACAGTAATATTTTTGCTGGGATTACGCTTACTACCATGCCCAGACAGCATCAGCAACCTTATGGCATGGATCTTATGCCCTGGAGATACCGCGATGGTAACTGGATGGCGGCTCATGATAATTACATTGTTAATAATACGATCGTGGATTGCGAACAATATCCTATTGCACTCAGTGAAGATCCGCTTAGTACTAATGTTATGACGAATAACATAATCGCTAACAATGTAATATGCGGGTTTGGAAAAAGCCGGCTCGGTACTATTGGATTAAGCGTGTCGCCTGATATACGCGGCAGTATTTTTGTCGCTCATAATAATTTCTGGAATAATGATAATTCGGCTCCTGTGGCCAGGTTCAGAAACAAAGATGTTTCTTTGAATTATACAGCCGCTCAGCTTAACAATGCCTTTCCTGATTTCTGCTCAGGGAATATTCAGGAGGACCCACGGTTTGCCGACAGGCCCAGGCGTGATTTTCATCTTACCTCTCAGTCTCCCGAAACGTTGAGAACCGGGGGAACCAATCGTTATATGAAGGAAATGGGTAATGGGTTTGTTGATTATTTTGGCCGTCCCTGGAATAAGGAAAAACCGAGTATAGGAGCTATTCAATATCAATAGTTGCCTGATAATTGAATGAATGACGGCTTACGGATAAAATAGATACATATTGTATATTTGAGTATGGATACCTTAAAATTCACTTATTACCTGATCAGTAAATTTTTCCTTGCAGCAATTTTAATTTTTTCTGCAAGCTCATTGTTTTCGCAAACCATATCGAAAGAGGAATTGACTTTTCTCACTTCCGCATGGAAGGGGGAACGTTTTGCCGATGGGCGGCCTAAATTACCAGATGAAATAATTGAAAGAGCAAAAAAGATAGGTATTGAAGAAGCCTGGACGGTTTTAAATAATGAAGGCTACCGTAACCAGTTTGAGGGAAACTGGAAAATGGTACATGATGATGTGCCTGTTGTAGGCCGCGCGGTAACGGCTATGTTCATGCCCACCAGGCCCGATGTTGAAAAAAATATTAAAGATCGAGGCGCTAAAATGGGTCGCATAGGAAACACGAATGCCTGGCCTATCGATGGCCTTGTTAAAGGTGATGTTTATGTGGCCGATGCATTTGGTAAGATAAAAGGAGGAACGCTTATTGGCGATAATCTCGGCACGTCTATTTTTAATAAAACCGGAACAGGGGTTATTTTTGATGGCGCTGCAAGAGACCTTGAAGGCCTGTCAAAAATCAAAGGTTTTAATGCTTTTGTCCGGGATTTTCATCCATCCTTCCTCGAAGAGGCTGTGCTGATGGGATTGAATACGCCTATTCGTATCGGCGGCGCTATGGTTTTGCCTGGCGACCTGGTTATTTCGGAAAAAGAAGGTGTATTATTTATTCCCGCTCACCTTGCCGAACTGGTTGTAAGCACGGCGGAATTTATAGGGTTGAAAGATACTTTCGGGCATGAGATGCTGAAATCGGGTCGTTATTCAACTGGCCAGATCGATAGTCAATGGAGTGACGTTATTAAAAGTGATTTCCTGAAATGGCTGAAGGCGCATCCGGAGGAACGGCAGATGACCGCCGCTCAGTTGGATGAAGTAATGAAGAAAAGAACTTGGTAATAACAAAGGCCTTAGAGCAGGATCTGCCATATCATTTTTTTGCCCTCTTCGCCCCAACTGGAGAGGATACCGGCTATGGATTTCCTGAATTCATAGCCCTCTATTTTTTTACCTTTTTTGGGTTTTTCAAGATCCTTTGGCTGAACGGCATCAGCTATTATCGAGGTGGCGTACCAGGTAGTATGCATTTTAGGAACAGCTATGCCCAGTATCATTCCAGGCAGGCCGCTAAAGGATTCAGGTCCTCCTGAAGGAATGATCTCGTCAGTATAAAAAGCAATAACAACGATCGAGTCCATGATCTTTCCCACGGCTTTACGGCAATCCAGTCCTGCTATCTTACGGGTTTCAAGACCGATCTTCCATTCTGTTTTTCGAAGCGAATCGCCGATAAGGAATATTTGTCCAAAGATATTCTTCTGGCTCATTTGCCTTCCGCTATCCAGTTGGGTGGAAATAATATTATCTCCATCCAGTAAACCCCAGTAACGGTTTTGTTCCGGGGGAGGATCCCCGCCAGGTCGATAAAGTAGTTTGTTGTTATCAAAGAAAAGATCAAAATGAAAGGAAATGAATTTGGGCGTATTCTTCTTCGCCATCTCATCCCACCGGTTATCATCATCCATCAGCGCATGCTGGTTGGTTTTGCGTTCGTAGGTTATTTTTCCTTTGGAGATGAATTGCGAATAGGCGGGACAGAAACATAAGAATGCCAGCAGAGATAACAGGGATACGCGTTGTAGCGCTGCTGAAGAAAAATGACGGCTGGCGCTATTTGGTTCCATTATTGGTGAAGTTGTATAGTATGGAAAGGAGAAAAT
This sequence comes from Flavitalea sp., assembly GCA_040007215.1. Lineage (GTDB taxonomy): Bacteria > Bacteroidota > Bacteroidia > Chitinophagales > Chitinophagaceae > Flavitalea. The sequence continues at coordinate 2,029 of JBDTVL010000153.1, read as the reverse complement.
ATCTTTTGAAAGAATTATATCTTTTTTCTGAGATAAAATTACTTTTTATATCTCTCTGGATACCGATATTCTGATTCAACAGATCGAAAGCCTCCAGTCGGATAATACAATTATCTTTTTTCAGGAAGGTTCTTTCCAGCCGCGCATCCCATTTTATAAAATTGTTATTCCTGTCAAATGCGTCTGTTTTTTGACGGAAGCTGAAATTGGTTTCCGTTCCTATTTCCAGTTTCGCAGGCAGGTAAAACGTAAGGTCTATTCTATGGTCGTGGGTAATGAAGGAAGTAACTCCTTCGGGTCGGATAGAAGAAAACGTTCGGTTATACGCTATGCTATTGTCTATTAAAATGTCCCACTTCTTTTCCTTTCTGTAGGATAGTCCGGCGTTTAACCCTGTACTTAAATTCTGGTTCACATTCCTGATAGTGTTAATAAAGTTGGTAATCCGTGAGTTATTTACATTAGCCTGACCATTTAAATAGATACCCTTATCGCTTATTTTTTTACCATAATAAATACTAAAATCCACCGAACGATTTCCGTTCACATTCACGGGCTGGGTTAGCCTTTTCCCTAACGAATCAACAAAATTATTGACGCTGAAATCATTGTTGACGGTATTAAAGCTTAACTGTGTGGAAATATATCTTTCAGATAACATCTTAAAGGTGTTATATCCCAGGTTATACCGCTGGTTAAAGGACTGTTTCAGATCAGGATTGCCAACATACTGGTTCAGTTCATCCGAATTATCCCGGATGGGCTGGAGTTGATCTACCGAAGGCGCCCGAGTATAACCTGAATAATCAAAACGGATATTTCCGCCTCCTGGCGCAGGTACATTCAGGCTGGCTCTTGGAAAAAAATTCAGAAAGGAATAGTTAAGTGATGAATCGCCCTTAATATCTTTCCTTGAAAAATCTGCCCGCGCAATATTTCCGCCAAAAGAGAAATTGAGTTTTTTCGGGTAGGCATACCGGTAATTAATGCCAGCGCTGTTGTTGAGCACATTAAGGCTGTAATTGCTGGATAAGGAATCGACGGGTTTATCATATTTATCGCTTACAGAAGACATCTTTTCAAAGGTGGAAACCTTTGACTCGCCCTTTGTATTGCTTAAACCGTAATTAAATTCCAGGATGGATCTTTTAGACAAAGGCTCTGTATATACAAAGCGCGTATTGATCGCTGAAGAAGAATTGTCTCTCAGTTTCTGCTGATTGGTCGTATCTGATCTCTTGACGGCTCCATTTTCATCGAAGAAATCGTAATTGGCCATCAGCGATCCGGCTGACTTATTTGCAGTATAGTTCTGCGTAAAGTTGAAGGAAATTGTTCTGCCCAGCTTTTTAAACTTCTTTCGGTAAATAGCGCTGCTGTTAATACTGGTATTGTCCGTTTTTGAGTAGATATGCCGCTGGCTGGCATTAACAGAGCGCCCGAATTCATCCAGCGATTCGGCATCGGAATTGTTCAGGCTTATGGTATTGCCAAAAAAACCTTTTCCGGTAACCTTGATACTGGAACTGGAATCAAGCTGGTATTCGTATATGCCATTGAAGCTGTTCCTGTATTTGCTGTTAAACCGATTACCTTTTTCATTGATAAAATAAGTGGTGTCGGGAAGGATATATTTGCTCTGAATAGATCCTTCTGATGCCGAATTCAGTTTTCGGTAGGTATAGGAGCCATTAACGCTGATCTTGTCGTCATTAAATTTATTGGCATACATCGCGCCGGCATTCCATCCTTTTGGTAATCCTTCGCCATAATAATTTCCGCCGCCGAAATCGTCGTCATTGTTAGACATGATATAATAATTACCATCATCGTAGGTCATTTCTGTATTACTGGCGCCATATTTTTCGCTCTCCCGCCAGTCGAGGCCAATCTTTCCTGTGCTGGACATAATGCCAAAGGCGGAAAGCTTTCGCTTGCCTTTAAAAGCATTGATCATAGCGTTATTGTTCCAATATTCCTTTCCGTTAGTTGCCAGCTCGGCTTTCCCGAAATAACCTTTTTTCCTGTC
>JBDTVL010000152.1:0-6349 GCA_040007215.1 Flavitalea sp. | reverse complement strand
TTGGCCTGAACGGCATGGCTGGTCTCATATTGAGCTTCCAGGCACAATGGATATGAAAAGTAAAAAAATGTAAACGCGGCTATACACGCAAATCTGTTAATGATGCTCATACCTACTACCCCCGGAGTTAACTTCACTCTTTAAACATAATAGGGGCGCTTATATTGGAAGTTCTGTGCATTAATATGGCTAATGCGGGTTAATGCTTACATGCAGTCAAAAAACACCTACCGGCAGAACAATAAACATAAGAACAGGCTCCCCAGGCGAGGGTTATAAAAAGGCAGGCCGATCAATTCAAAAAATTTTAACGGCAAGATAGAGCAGCGATCCCAGGGCAGCGCCAATGAAAGGGCCCAGTATTGGTATCCAGGCATACTTCCAGTTACTGCTGCCTTTATGTTTTATAGGAAGAAGGGAATGCGCTAACCGCGGTCCCAGGTCGCGGGCGGGGTTGATGGCATAACCCGTGGTGCCGCCTAATGAGAGACCAATGACCCATACCAGGAAGGCTACAGGCACAGCGCCCAGCGAGCCAAGTCCAATGGGCGATTGAGGATTTTTTATTTCAGCGTCGGTAAAACAATTGATCACAAAGATCAGTACAAAAGTTCCGACAATTTCACTGAGCAGGTTAAACAGGGGATTATGAATAGCGGGTCCTGTGCTGAATACAGCGAGCTGCGTATCTGCGTCTTCGGTGGCATTGAAATGATCGCGGTAAACCACCCATGATATTATGGCGCCAATAAATGAGCCGATAAGTTGCGCTGCGATATAAGCGGGCGCTTTGGCCCAGGCAAATTTTCCGGAAATAGCCAGGGCCAGCGTAACGGCAGGATTAAGATGAGCGCCGCTGTAAGGTCCGGCAATAACAACGCCGGTAAAAACAGCGAGGGCCCAACCGGTAGTGATGACCATCCAGCCGCCGTTATGTCCTTTTGTTCCTTTTAAAATCACATTGGCTACAACGCCTGTACCCAGGAGGATCAGGATCATGGTGCCCAATAATTCTGCTGTAAATGGCGACATATTATTGTTTTTATTTTTGCATTACCCTTCTGCCCATGCCCTGGCTGCTTTAATAGCACGGGCCCATCCTTTTAATAATTCTGTATTATCGGCAATGGCCGGAGAAAATGATCTGTCCAGTTTCCATTGCTGTTTCAGGTCGTCTATATTTTTCCAGTAACCCACGGCAAGGCCGGCGAGATAAGCGGCCCCAAGAGCGGTTGTTTCTGTGATATCGGGGCGAACCACGGTTGTTTTTAAAACATCTGCCTGTATCTGCATCAGCAGGTTATTAACGGTAGCTCCGCCGTCAACGCGTAATTCGGCAACAGGAATACCGGAATCGGCCTGCATGGCGGTGAGTACGTCCAGCGTTTGCAAAGCGATACTCTCCAATGCGGCCCGCGACAGATGGCCCGAAGTGGTACCTCTCGTTATGCCAACAATGGTTCCACGCGCATACTGGTCCCAGTAAGGAGCTCCCAGGCCCGCAAATGCAGGAACCAGGAATACCCCTCCATTATCCTGTACTGATGCCGCCAGTTCTTCTACTTGCGCAGATGAAGATAAGATGCCCAGGCCGTCTCTTAACCATTGCACAACGGCGCCGCCAATGAAAATACTTCCTTCCAGCGCATACTGCACTTTTCCATTGATCTTCCAGGCGATGGTGGTCACCAGGTTATGTTTCGAAAGAATAGGTTTGTGGCCAATATTCATCAGCATAAAACAACCGGTGCCATAGGTATTCTTCACCATACCCTTTTCTGTGCACATCTGCCCGAACAGTGCGGCATGCTGATCGCCTGCTATACCGGCAATGGGTATGCGCGTAGCTAGTATATGTTCGTCGGTTTCACAGAATACTTCGCTCGAAGAACGCACTTCGGGAAGCATTGATGCCGGAATATTGAGCAGTTTCAATAAGGTTTCATCCCACTGTAGCGTATTAATATTAAATAACATCGATCTTGAAGCATTGGTAACATCTGTGGCATGGGTTTTACCCCCGCTCAGTTTCCATATCAGCCACGAATCGACGGTTCCAAAAGCCAGTTTACCCTCTTCGGCTTGTTGCCTGGCGCCTGGCACATTATCGAGTATCCAGCCGATCTTGGTAGCCGAGAAATAGGCATCCACGATAAGACCGGTTTTCTGCTGGATCATTTCTCCCGATGTTTGTTTTAGCTGATCGCAGATGGAAGCCGTACGCCTATCCTGCCATACGATGGCATTATAAACAGGTTTACCTGTTTCCCTGTCCCACACGATAGTGGTTTCACGCTGATTGGTAATGCCTATAGCAGCGATATTAGAAGCGCGGATACCCGCCCTGGCGGCCACTTCTATAGCTACCGCCAACTGGCTGGACCATATTTCAGAAGGATCATGCTCTACCCAGCCAGGTTTGGGATATATCTGCTGAAATTCTTTTTGCGATACGGCAACAATACTGCCGCGCTGATCGAAGAGGATAGCGCGCGAACTGGTTGTACCCTGGTCAAGCGATAAAATATACTGTTTCATCAGGCAAGCAATAGTGTTGATTTATGAATTTAATGCATAATTACGGGCAATTGTGTTATAGGCTTCGACCTGGCGCTGAATCCATGCCTCATCCTTTCCCAGTTCATGCGCCATGATCGCAGCAACGGCCGGGGCCATTCGCATACTCTCGCGGGCATCGAGCAACAAGGACCTGGTTCGCCTCGACAATACATCTTCCACCGTTCTGGCCATTTCATTTCTTACCGCCCATACTACCTGTGCGGGGTGAACGGATAATTTTTCGCTTATCCATGGCTGTTTGTTGCTGGCCATCATCATCGCTCTTATGTGTTCCCCATCGCTTCCATAAAAAGCGAAAGGATCGCTTTTCTGCAGAACCAGGGCATGACCATGAACCGGCAAGTGAACGGTTCGGGTTCTTTTATGCGGCCAATGTAATTCTTTTTCAACATGATCCACCATATCTTCGGCCATCTTCCTGAAGGTGGTCCATTTCCCGCCTACCATAGTGAACAGCATAGAAGGCGATACCAGTATTTTATGGCTCCTGGAAATTTCTTTTGATTTAATGGAATTCCCTTTTGGCGCCGCCAGGGGACGTAATCCGGCAAACACGCTCATTACATCGCTGCGCTTAGGTTTGGCCGACAGGTATGCAGAAGCGGTAGACAGGATAAAATTTATTTCTGTTTCCAGCGCCACCGGCTCGGAGGAGGTTTCCCGTACAGGAGTATCTGTTGTTCCCAATAATACTTTATTATGCCAGGGAACGGCAAATAAAACACGTCCGTCGCTGGTGGAAGGAATCATCATGGCATGAGAAGAGGGGAAGAATTTTTTATCGATCACCAAGTGAACGCCCTGGCTGGGGCGAACGCTCTTTTCCGCCGAATGATTGTCCATTTGCAGAATATCATCTACAAAAACACCAGTGGCATTAACTACGCATTTCGCTTCTATAGAAAATTTCCTGTTGGTTTCCAGGTCGATAGCGGTAACGCCATTCACCTGCCCGCTATCATTCTTGTGCAGCCCGGTAACCTGGCAATAATTCAGCAGTGTGGCGCCGAGCGCCGCAGCGGTCTGGGCAAGGTTTAAGGCCAGGCGAGCATCATCAAACTGACCATCATGATACATTACGCTGCCTATCAAGCCTTCGCTTTTAATACCAGGAACTTGTTCCAGCGTTTTTTCCCTCGACAAAAATCCGGAAGAACCGAGGCTCATTGTTCCTGCAATCCAGTCGTATGCTTTTAAGCCAATAGTATATTTTATTTTTTCCCAGTAAGTGAACAGGGGAATGATAAAGGTTTGATTGCTGACCAGGTGCGGCGCGTTTTTACAGAGCAGCGCCCTTTCTATACTGGCTTCCCGAACCAGCCTGATATTACCCTGTTCCAGATAACGAACGCCCCCATGAATAAGCTTGGTGCTTCTTCCTGAAGTTCCTTTGGCAAAATCGGCTCTTTCCAACAGGATCACCCTGTATCCGCGTGAAGCGCCATCGAGAGCTATTCCTAATCCTGTAGCGCCGCCTCCTATTATCAGTATATCACAGTAAGGATCAGACGCAAGTTCGAGCAGACCGGCTTTTCGCTGAAGGGCTTCGGGATATTGAACCTGGTTCGTCATGATGCCTCAAGTTAACTTTTGTTTATTTCAGATGAAATAAAAAGGGTATAATTAATGAGCGCATAATATTTATAACCAGGTAAATGGATCGGGGGTAGGTATATGGGTGATTTTTAAAGGAGCTATTTTGGGCTGAAGCCATTGCTGCACCCAGGTCATACCCGGCTCTTCGCTTACTGCATGCCCGAGAATAATCAGCGCAATATTAGATCCAACCGCTCTTGAATCCCTGATGTATTCCGCTGTTTCCCACTCCTGCAGTTCGCCAACGATCAATACATCGGGTTTGAATTTTTCGACCATCGTTACCTGCTCCTGTCCGCCAGAAGCGCCAGGAAGCAGAACCAGTTTTTCGCACGACTGGTTAAGATCGCCTATTACCCTGAGGTGTTGAATATTTAAAGATTTTTTCAGGTGCAGCGCCAGGTTTTTTAAACTGATGGAAGGAATATGAAAGGCTTCATTCTCTTTATAATACTTTTCCCATCCCGCCTGTTTCATCACGCCATAAGTAACGCTATCGGGATGATAAGCATGAATATAATCATGAAACCGCCATACGGCAATTTTATGTTTCTCTAATAAAGCCAGCTTCTGATCAAGCGTTTCATTATGCTCTACCCATTTTTTGTCGTCGGTATGATTATAAAAAGCAGGCTCATGCGCAATGATGAAATTGGCTTTGAGCTCAATAGCTTTTCGGATAATGGGTACCGTGGCAAACATAGAAGTAACAATACCGGTAACTTCCTGGTTTTTGTCGCCGCTTTTTATAGTATCGACGGTAGTTGGATAATTCAATGCAGCTACCGGCTTCATCAGGATATCAATGATATCCTGCACGGTAAATGCTTTTGCCGCAGTATACGTTGATGAAGCCATACTTATTCCCGGAATGGTTAAGCAGAAAGAAGCTCCTGCCGCTTTGAGGGAATTAATGATAAAGAATCTTCTTTCTTCTGAAAAAAGATGAATAGGAAGTTCACGTTGATTATGCATTGGCAGAGTTTGTTTAAAAATAATCAATCCATTAATCTTAATGCAGGACCCCTGTAATTATGTTATAAGCGTTTTAAGGCGATCCTGTACTGTCCCCTTACCAGCGCTTCGTCGGCATTTACATATTTTATCTCCCTGCCTGGCAATAAGCGCTGCAGGGCCAGATGGTACTGAATCCTGATAGATTCATTACATACCAGGGTAATGGCGGCAGGTGAATGCGGCAGTTTACCCAGTTCCGAGCCGATCAGCGCCCCGCTGAGGAAATGATAATTCTGCGATGGGGTAAATGTATTGAAAAGACTATTCGTGCGCACATGAAAAGCCGTGTTCATCAGGTTTTCCGAGGCGCCTTCCATTACGCCGGCGATAAAATATTCGGTGTACGGCTCAGCGTTTTCTTCTTTCTTCACCGATGCCGACAAAATACTTTTAGCGCTCAGCAGCTCAAAAAATTCACCGGTCATATAGGTTTTTATATCAAGCGCCTGTCCATGCTGCACGGTTATATGCTTGGAATGCGTGCCCGGAAAAATATATAATTGTTCTTCAGCGCCGGTAGATATATCACATCCGGCCAGCATGGTCTCTTCTCCCCGCATCACATCCCTACTGGTTTTAACGCCCGAGATGATCATTGAAGAATGGGGAAATTTTTCAGAAGCCGCTATCGGCCATACGTTGAAGTTAGCTTCGCCAATACTGAAAGGAAGAGCTTTGTAAGGAATTTCTTTCATACCGATACTCGCCGAAGCCATACCAGAAATAATAATGGGTTCCTGTTTAAGCGAGCAACCAGATTTTTTTTCCAGCGCCGACAACTGGTCAAACAGGTAGCGCTGATAAAAAGAAATTCTATCTTCTTCCGGAAGCGCCGATGTTATCCATTCATTGTACATAATGGAAATGCCCTGCTTACCGCTGATCTCGGCAAGTGGGATCAGGTTTTCAGCATTGATCAGTCTTAACCGGAAAGAAGAAGTGCCCCAGTCGCAGCTTAAAAAATTTTGCATAGTCAATATTAAAAAACATCATTACCATTCAGCGGCGGATCCGTCTTCATGCCGACGTTCAACTACGGCAACGATCCGTACGATCCCGCAACCGCGCCGTCGTACGACGGCGTGATCAGCGAAGCGTTTCGGAACCTTGCCGGCGCGGTTCGAAGTCTGCATCCGACCCACCCGATCGCCGGGAT
>JBDTVL010000151.1:0-6381 GCA_040007215.1 Flavitalea sp. | reverse complement strand
GGTAGCTGCCGCTTCATCAATTACACCCTGGAAAATAGATGTTCTGTGGCCTATCTCGAGGATTGACAAACCGGTATTATTAAAGTTAAGAATGGCCTGGCTGGCTTCCTCAAATACTTCATGCGGTAAAATGCTGGGGCCAGCATTGAAATTGTGTATTACCTGGATCACGTATTACAATTTTATTATTGACAAGACTTCCTGTTAGGGGGGCAAAGATAATACTAACTGGCATTTCAGGACTTAAAGCCTGTTAATCGCATGATTTTCCCTGTATGGAACCTTTTTTCCACCCGTCATTGAGCCGTTCAAATTCCAGGGTGTCGGCCTCAGAAAATGCCCTGCCTCCCAGCTCTCCAAGCACCGGCTGGCCTGCATTTACCCAGGCAGTATACCAGCACGAGGCCGTAGCATAAATAGCCTGCTTCATTCTTCGTTCTACCATATTGTTAAGCAGTTTATCGTAGGCGAGCGCATATCGCTTCGAATATTGCTTCACCATCACACCGTTCCTGTTCTCAAAGGCATATTTCTGATCTGCCGCGAATCCGGCATTGAGTTGTCTTTCCAGGAATAGCGCAGAATCGGCAGCCGACGCGCTTTCCAGGGTCCTTGCCCAGATAAATGCCGAAGGATCGGCAATATAACTGGCGGGGCCTATAAAGAAATCCCAGGAGCTTTCGGCCAGCAGCTCCGGCACCCTCGATTCCCAGAAACCATGAATGCCCTGCTGGTTGGTAAGCTGACCATTATGATTACTGGATACATGCAGGGGTACATGCATATCGCCGATATAATGGCCAAGCTCGGCGGATAGCTTCAGTATCCGGCCCTGATTTTTCTCTCTGAATGCGGCCGTAAGCCGGCTAAGCATTACCTGTATCCACCAGGGAACAATGCCATGTGCCCTGAGCGTGTCTTCGGTGTAAAGGGCTACGGCATCTTTCCATTTGCGGGGCAGGGAATCGTAAGGATAATGGCCATAATGATCAATATCCAGGTAGTGACGGGGTCCTTCCCCGGTTACTGCATAGCGTCTTTTGTCCGGATCTACGGCATGCTCGCTGAGAAAACCGATATATGGTTTATACAGCGTCATCATTTCGGGCGGCAGGAGAAAAACAGCAAAATAATTGATCAGCCTATGGGCATAAAATCCCCAGCAAAAGCTGGGTATGCTGATCAGCATGATAAGTATGAACAGAAATAATTTTTTCATGTTGTAAAACGCTCTTAGCCCGCCGGAGCTTTTGTGCAGGCGGAGCCTGGATTACGTCAGATGTCTCTATTTTATATTCGTCCCGTCTGCCTTCGCTGATGTTGAGGCGGGTGAATAGGAGGGATCCTCTTCAAGCTCCGTTACCCCTCCGGAAATAGCGAATTTCATCGCATCAGCCGAACCTATATCGGTTAGCAACCTCACCCTTTCCCGCTTCACAAAATATAGCTGCCCGGCAAAAGCATACGATTTAGGAACATATACCGCCACATATTCTTCCAGCCCGAATTGTTTCACCTCCTGTTGCGTAATAAACCCTACCTGCCATACTTCCTTATCCTGCACGCTTACCAGCGCCGCCTTATCAAACTTTCTTTTGTTGCCGGCAAAAGCTTCAAAAAAATCTTTCAGCGTTGAATAAATGATCTTGATGCCCGGCGTTTTCTCCAGCACCTTATCGAATAACTCCACCAGCCGGCTGAAAATAAACGATGAAGAAACATATCCCACCATCACCACAATGAAAACGACCAGGGCAAAGCCCAGCCCCGGAATTTTTGTGGGTTTCCCGTTTTTTTCTACCCCCAGCAGATAAGGGAACATGCTTTCCAGTATATCAGGTAATATGTTGTCAATGAAATTAAATAACGCAGATACTGCATATACAGTAATAGCGATGGGCGCCAGTATGATCAATCCCTGTAAAAAATACTGGAATAGCCCCCTGAGTGTTTTCCTGCCTTGCATAATTTCCTGTTTAGGTCAAAAGTAAGCTGATAGGCGTTGCTTAAGAAATATGAAAAAACGATGATCGGCAGGTAAAATCATCCGCTTACGCTGAAGCTTCAGCGGATAAAGCCCCTTCTAAACACAACCTTTTGCTGCTTTCGTTTCCTGAAGCGTCAGGGGTAAAGCGCCTGCTATGCACCATTTTTCACCTCCTTTCCTCTCCGAAGCCCCAAAACGCTAGTATTAGGGGCTAAAACAACAATTATTAAAATTAATTATCATGGAAACTTTGGTTACACAAAAAGTTTCCATAGTTTTGCGCATCGATTTGAACAATTATGGAGCTAAAAGATAGGATACAGCAAAAAGCTAACGACCTGTTTCGCCGGTACGGCGTTAAATCCATTACCATGGATGAAATAGCTTCCCAACTGGGAGTGTCTAAAAAAACCATTTACCTCTATTTTTCAGATAAAGACGAACTGGTGGATGTTGTTACCGCTAACCTGATCGACTATGCGCAGCAGTCCTGCGAAAAACACAAGCAAGGATCCCTGAATGCTATTCATGAAATCTTCCAGGCCATGGATTTTATCAATGAAATGTTTACCGACCTCAACCCGGTTATGCTTCATGATCTTGACCGCTTTCACCCTAAAGCCTTCCGCATATTTCTCGATCACAAAAATAAATACCTCTTCCAACTGATCAAAGCCAACCTGGAAAGAGGTATTTCTGAAGAACTGTACAGACCGGAAATCAATATAGACATCATTGCCAGGCTCAGGTTGGAAGGAATGTTACTGGGTTTTAACCAGGATGTATTCCCTGCTACTAAATTTAATCTCGCTGAAATACAGCGACAGATCATCGACCATTTTTTATTTGGCGTGGCTAGCCAGAAAGGATACAAGCTAATTTTAAAATATCAACAGGAAAGAATTAAAAGTTAAGAAAATGAGACCTTATGTAACAATGAAAAATGGCAGAAAAGTTGCGCTTGCGCTGATAGCGACGGCAATAGCTTTTTCTTCCATAGCGCAGGACACCACTTACCAGTTTACCGTACAGCAGGCCGTGGAGTATGCGAATAAAAACAGCGCACAGGTACGAAATGCACTGATCGCTATCGATATCCAGCGGCAGTCGAACAGGGAAATTACCGCCGCCGCCTACCCGCAGTTCAGCGGATCCGCGTCTTCTAATTATTACCCTAACGTAGCTGTTCAAAGCTTTCCCAACTTCATCGCCGCTGCCACTTATGGCGTGCTGATGCAGGAAGGCGTTAAAGATGGTAACGGCAACTCGATCATCTCCCCTTCCGATTTCGGCGTGGTGGCCGCACAGTTCGGCACCAGGTTTAATGCATCGGCAGGAGTTGATCTGTCACAGCTTTTATTCGACGGACAAGTTTTCGTAGGGTTACAGGCAAGAAAGACGTCCATCGATTATGCTACCGCTACCGCAGCTATTGTACAGGAACAGATAAAAGCCAACGTGTACAAAGTATATTATCAGATAGTGGCCGGCCGCCAACAGATATATACCCTCGACGCTAATATCTCCCGCATTGAAAAATTGCTGAACGATACCAGGGAGATCTATAAAAGCGGCTTTGCTGAAAAACTCGATGTTAGTAAGGCTGAAGTAAGTCTCACTAACCTGCGTACCCAGAAACTGCGCGTGGAAAACCAGTTGAACGGCGGCGCCCTCGGCCTTAAACTGCTGATCGGTATGCCTGTTAAAAGTCAGCTTATCCTTTCGGATACGCTGCCAGAAAAATTATTTACCGAAGAAATACTCGATAAACAATTCAGCTATACCGAAAGAGTGGAGTATGAACAACTGCAACTAAACAAAAAACTGAATGAATACAATATTAAAAGATATAAGCTTAGTTACCTGCCAACAATTAGTTTAAGCAGCTCCTATGCCAAGATCGCACAGCGAAATCAATTCGATTTCTTTAAAAGAGGTCCCTGGTATCCTTCTTCTTCCATAGGCGTACGCATCAATGTTCCGATCTTCGACGGCTTTGCAAAAGATGCCCGTGTGAAAGGCGCCAAGCTACAGTTGAAACAAACAGAGAATAATCTACAGAATATGGAACTGACCATCGATAAAGAAATTTCGGAGGCCAGGCTTAATATAAGATCGGCGAATGCCGCCATGGAATACCAGAAAAAGAATATGCAACTGGCCGAAGAAGTATATGACCAGACAAAACTCAAGTATGAGCAGGGACTTGGCTCAAATCTTGAAATAACCAATGCCCAGGCAGAGCTCACCACCGCGCAGAATAATTATTACTCGGCGCTGTTCGACGCTATCGTGGCAAAGATCGATTACCTGAAGTCTACCGGACAACTATAACCGCAATAACAAACTTTTTATGATAGTCAAAAAAATTAATATGAACGCCATTTACAGATCAACAGGAATAGTCCTTCTGATGAGCTTCGCTATAGCATGCGGAAGCGGTTCCAAAGAGGAAAAAGGTAATGCAACCGATAAAAAAGCACAGCTCCAGCAGTTGAAGGATCAGCAGTTGAAGCTCAATGCGCAGGTGCATGCCCTGGAAGAAGATCTGGCAAAATCAGATACCGGCTCCGCCAAATCGGCGAATGCAAAACTGGTAACTGTTACGCCCATAGCCACGGAAAAATTTACGCATTATATCGACCTGCAGGGTAAAGTGGACGCTGAGAATATTTCTTACGTAACGCCGAGAGGCCAAGGCGGACAGGTGAGAGCCGTGTATGTAAAGCAGGGTGATTTTGTTAATAAAGGAAAATTGTTGCTGAAACTGGATAATGCCATCGCCAGCCAGCAGGTAGAACAGGCGCAGGTGCAGCTTAGCCTCGCAGAAACTTTATACGATCGCCGCAAGAATCTTTGGGATAAAAATATTGGCACGGAAGTAGAATTACTGCAGGCTAAAAATAATGTCGACAACCTGAAAAAACAGATTGGCCTGCTTCGCGAGCAATCGGGTATGGCCGATGTATATGCCGAAATCTCCGGCGTGGCCGATATGGTAAATATTAAAGTAGGCGAATTTTTCAGTCCTTCTTCTGCCGGCGCACTCGGTATACGTATCGTGAATACCAGTAACCTGAAAGTAGTGGCGCAGGTGCCTGAAAATTATCTTTATAAAGTTAATGAAGGCGCTAAAGTGCTGATCAGTCTTCCCGGCGCTGATAAAAAAATTACTTCAAAGATCAGCGTTAAAGGAAGGACCATCGACCCTAATTCAAGATCTTTTTATATAGAAGCAAAAGTTCCCTCTTCAAAAGATTTTCGTCCTAATCAATTAGCCATGGTGCAGATTCAGGACTATGCCTCGAATGATGCTATAACTGTTCCGCTGAATACTTTGCAGAACGATGAAAAAGGAAAATTTGTAGTGGTGGCCGTAACTGAAAATGGAAAGATGGTAGCTAAAAAGCGCCCTGTTGAAATAGGCGAACTCTATGGAAGCAAGCTTGAAATTAAAGCAGGCCTTCAGGCTAATGATGCGCTGATCACAGAAGGATTCCAGGGATTGTATGATGGCCAGCCTTTAACCACGAACGCTAATTTATAAACAGACAGATCCGTTAAGTCAATTTTAAATAAGGTTTTATGAGTGTATTAGAAAACCTCCAGGGGAAATTCAAACAGTTCGGCCCTACCACATGGAGTATCAAAAACAGGACGTCTATCTACCTGATGATGATATTCGTTACCCTGGTAGGCGTGTTCCAGTTTGTTACCCTTCCCAAAGAACAGTTCCCCGACCTGGTCATCCCTACTATTTATATTCAGACCATATATGTAGGTAATTCGCCAAAAGATATAGAGAACCTGGTTAGTCAGCCTATCGAGAAACAACTTAAATCGATTAGCGGCGTAAAGATCCAGAAAACCACCAGCACTTCGCAGCAGGATTATTCCGCTATCATCGTAGAATTTGACGCTTCGGTGGATATCGATATCGCCCTGCAGAAAGTAAAGGACGCGGTAGATAAAGCCAAACCAGATCTTCCAACAGACCTCACCGAAGAACCTTCGGTAATGGAAGTGAACCTTTCTGATGTGCCCATCATGTATGTGAATATCAGCGGCGACTTCGATCCGGTAAGGCTGAAAGGATATGCCGATGACCTGCAGGATAAAATCGAAGAACTGCCGCAGATCAACCGTGTGGATATTGTAGGCGCCCCGGAAAGAGAATTCCAGATCAACGTAGACAACTACCGTATGCAAAGCGCCAATATCACTTTTGATGATATAGCCAATGCCGTTGCCCGCGAAAACATAGACATATCAGGAGGCCTGCTCGATGTGGGTAATATGAAAAGAAACCTTCAGTTGAAAGGACAGTTTAAAACCGCTTTCGATATAGAAAAAGTGGTGGTGAGAAATACCAGCGGCAACCCCATCTACCTGAA
>JBDTVL010000150.1:0-6382 GCA_040007215.1 Flavitalea sp. | reverse complement strand
CAAGAGAAGAATTAATATAAAGAAAATTTCCATCAGAGCAACTTCTATGGTTAACTATTAAAGGGGGTTCTAATAAGGTTGTTTGATTTTCAGAAGATTTACCGATTTTAATTTTTGCCGTTGAATTAGTGTCTATTGTATTAAAACGAGATAATATATTTAAATTTGTGTCTAATAAAATGAACTGATTTCTGTAATAATATACATATACAGCGCTGAATGGATTTCTATTAATTATTATCATGCCGTCTGTGCAAAATAATCCATCAATTTGCTTTTCAAGTATATCGATATGCATTTTTACTTCTGAGGAGTATAAGTTTTGTCTTCCAATAATACTTTGACTATGTATTGTGTCATATGTTCTGAAAATAATGGAAGTGGGAGATACAAATGCGGACTCTATATTATTTGATTTAGCTTTAAATGAGAAAATTTTTTTTGAGTCTAAGTCTCCAAAAAATATATCGGAGTGTATATTATCTGTGATATATATTGTTGGAGAATCTATTTCTATCTTAATATCCTTGCTAACTAATTTATTTTTGTTACTTAATTTATAAATTATTTGTTGAGTATCTGTCAATTCGTAATTCGATATTAAAATATTTTCTGGAGATGTGTAATTCCCGAGATAAATATGATCATTCGTCAAGCCGGCAATATAATATGAATTGTATTTTATATCTATTGCTTGCATTTTAGTAAGCATGTGTGAAGGTAGTAGCCTTATAAAGCTATTCTTTCTGTGGTTTTTGTTGGTGGTATAAAAGTGTAGCATTGAGACAATGGCCACAATTAATATTGTAATAGCTGTTAATCTAATTATTGTTTTATTCAAAATATTATTTTTAGAGGAAAATAATCAAATCAGGAATTAAGTAAGTTGCTACTTAATTCCTGATTTAAAGGAGGGCTTATGGCCTTCTTGAAGTAACTGGTACTTGACAGTTCGTTCCTTGCTGATAGGTTGGTATACCGCAAATTAATCCTGGATTGGTTGTTTTACATGTTGGATGTTGCGAACAAACCCCCGGGGCTGAAAAATAGTCTACTTCCCCAGCCAATGGTTTTGAATTGTTCGTTGTAGTAAAGGCACTGCCAATAGCTGTAACAAATGAAAGCGCAAAAAGAATCTTTTTCATAAAAAAATATTTAGTGATTAACTCATATTACCTACTCTCTTCTACAGGTTTTCGGTTTCCCCTGATTTTTGTTGCAACGAAAAATATAGTTAGCCATCTTAACTGGCGGTTTTATGAGGGAGTGGATCTCCGTGTATCAGTATCCCAATCAGCGCCAGCGCCACGAAACCCATGTTGAATACCAAATGCTGGTTCCAGTTCATCTTCTCCAATATTCCCCCACAAGAGCAGGGCACATATTCACTGAATCGCGTAATGGCTATAATATAAGCGCTGAACATAACCATCAGGCTGAAAGAGGCATAGAGCGCGGAAAGCCGCCATCTCTGGGTAGCCAGCATTATAGCTATGATCACTTCAATGGATGGCGTCAGCCAGGCAACTAGCGGCGCAAAGGCTGTTAGCATCGGCGATTGACCCAGTTGAACCCTGAACTTCTGATAATCGGCCATTTTACTGACTGCCGCATATATAAATAAGAAGATAAACAATGAAGCGATAATGTTGAGGATGGTTTCTTTTTTCATAACCTGGTTTCAGAAATGAGCGATATAAGAAATCCGAAGTCCTGTCTGAAGATAAAGTCCTGTGCTAAAAAGACTATGCTGGAAGCTGCATTTATTCCTTGGCGCCAAAGATGATTCTTTAAAACCTTCGTTGTTTTCGATTTTGAACAATTATAATTGTTGATTTCGGCCATTTTTGACAATTTTTAATTGGTCAAAAACGATATAATGGAGCAGGATTTGGGAAGCCCCTATAGCTGTTTTTTCCGGTAATACCCCGGCGCATGACCATAGTATTTAGTAAAGGAAGAACTGAAATAGGAGAACGATTTATCAGACACTATGGAAACGATCTCTCCAATGGGGAGGTCCGTGGATACCAGCAGCTCCATAGATTTTTTCATACGCATATCCAGTATGGCCTGGTGAATACTTTTGCCATACTGCTTTTGAAAAATTAATTGCAGGGCAGACTTGCTGATCATTGCCTGGCGGCAGATCAGGTCTACAGAAAGCTTCTGGTCCAGGTGTTCCTCTATAAAAGCGCTTATCATAAGCGCTATCCTCGATTGCTTAGGATTACTCAACGCCAGTTCAGTTTTTTCAGTTTGGTCCTTTACATAAATCAGCAGCAAATCCCTGACCCGCGCTTCAATAAATAACTGTACTTCCCCGTTAGTATCCCTGCATTGAATGATCTCTTCTATAAGCATATTTTCCTTTCTTGTGATCGGCGATGGATATTGTTGATCGCCCGTGGCGGAAAATCTATTCGCTTTTTCAATAAAGGGTTTGAGAAAAGGGTGCCGGACCGCCACCTTCTCCAGAAAAGCAATGGAGAAATCAATATGAAAGAAGAGGTAAGCTCCAGTATCGAACATCGCTTCGTTCTTTACCTGCGGCGGCACATAGAATAAATGATGTTTTCCCTGTTGCAACTTCACTAATCCAAAGCCATGCAACTGGCAATCTACCGAACCTTCTAACATGTAGTTAATGGTTAACAGCGGGTGGTTTGAATAAGGATAAAGCAGGGAAGGCGTCGTTATAAAAAAATGATGTTGCCAGATGGTATAGTCTGTTCCTTTTATTTCCTGCGACAGAAAACTACCGCCCGGAAATTCCCTGTATTCAGCCCTGGCAAAGGGCATAATTAACTGCCGGTGAGCGGCAGGAATGGGAATAACAGGCGCAGCATCCTGAAGATGAAGTGGTAATAAGAATTCCATATTTTTTTATAACGTGATAAGCAGAAGCCGCTATCCGGTATCGTCAACCAAAGGAAATTAAGGAATGGGCGCTTTAAAAAAGCATTTAAGAGAAGGATTATGATTTGCGATCGGGAGTATTTTATTTGCGACCGGGAGCGCGCTGTCTTCTTATCTCGCCTGGCGTAATGCTGAAATGTTTCCTGAAACCTGTTATAAAGTTGGTGAGCCTGGTATATCCCGCAATAGTGTAAATTTCTTTCATACTCATATTGGTATCATACAGCAGTTCCTTGGCCTTTTGCAAGCGAAGGCTTAATAAATATTCAAACATGCCCATTCCGGTATTCTCCCTGAATAGCATTTTTAATTTGCATTCGTTCATACCCACTATCCTTGCAATTTCTACATTGGTATGATGATCATAAATATTGCCGGCAATCAGGTCTTTTACGGCATGAATACGTTCAGTATCTGAAGGACTCGCTTTTACTGTTAGCCGGTCTTTGGCCGATTCGGCCAGCATAAGGAAAAAATATTCCTTCACCTTGGTATCAATATAATGACGATGTAATTTTTCTTCATAGGGAGATTGGAGAAGCGTTTTTATGACGGCCCTGATCTGTGCAGTGATTTCCCTGCATGGCCTGAAGAATAATCGCGGTTTGGCGCCGAAATTTCCTGGAATAAGTTTGTTTAATACCGGGAATAAGGGTTTAAATTCTTCCGTTAACTCAGCAGAATACTGCGTATCGAACGATTGAAGCTCCATACCGCTGCTGTATTCAGATACACCTTCCAGATTACGTGCATAAAGCATCGTAAACTGGTTCTCCAGTAAGTTGATATTACCTACTCCTTTGATCCGATGATAGAAATCCCCCTTTAAGGAAACGCTGGTTTGCAAACCCGTATGGTCTATTTTTCCATCCAGAATAAATGATTCTGAAAACCTGCAGGTATTATACCGGATAGTGTATTGCGGAGTGGTCATTTCCTGCACAATAATACTGCCGTGCGATCCAAATGAGGAGGAAGCGCTGCTGCCTGGCATGATCAGCCCTGTATAATTCTTGGGCAGCTTAGGCTCGAAAGAGAAAAAACGGTTAGGAACCAAGTGTAAAGCCAAATTCATTAGCCGTGTTTTCCTAAAATTAAGTAGTTTTTTTCTTTAATTCACGGCAAGTCTTCCTTAAAAAGTTCGGTTAGTTTTACATTTAAGGCAACAGCTAATCTAACAATAGTGAAGAATTCTAAATTTGATTGTCCATTCTCGATGCGGCTGATGTCGCCATGGTTGATCTTGCAATCAAACTCAAGATCAAGCTGGGTCTTATTCCTGGCCTTTCTCAGCTCACGGATGCGTTTACCCAGTTTAATAAGTTCCTCCTTGTATATTTTATTTTCCATTTCAGCGCTAAGCATGAAATGTCCATTCATTATGGCAATTAAAAATTGGGGTATAGCATACAATTGCAAGAACATTAAAAAATCAATAAAAAACCTATAAAATCATGGAAGAACAAATACGGGAGTTCCAGGGAAATTCAGAACAAGGATTCAGGTATTTTTTTAACCTGTATTATCCACGAATTCATTTTTTTATTTATCGGGCAGTGAATAACGCCGAGGCGGTAAAAATGATCCTTCAGCGCAGTTTTACTGAACTGGCGATGCATCGCTCTTTACTGCATACAGGTGAGGAAATACTTTCTTTTCTTTATGCCTGCTCCGGAAATCAAAACGCTGAGTTTAAACGAAAGAATGATTTTCTAAGTTCTAAAAAAGAATTGATGGGGTATGTGATCAGCGACAGGGTAAAAAGCCCCGATGTTCCCCGCATTTATTCCGAAACCATGTACCTGCTGATCAAGGGTATTGAAGCTATACCGGTTTCCTTCAAGGAAGCGCTAAGCCATTACTCACCTACGATTATATTCCAGTCGCCGAAAAGAAATAATTCAACGCAAGCGCCTGCTGTGGCGATTCCACACTTTATCAGCGCATCGATTCTTTTCCAGTTATTTCCCGATAAAAATCCCCCGCTTACCCTAAAGGAAAGGGAAGAACTGGATCAATGGCTCGCGGCAGATTTCGAACATATGCTGCTCATAGACGAACTGCGAGACAGAAAAAATATAGAACTGGCTGAACAGTTTTTTCGAAAAGCTAATGCAGAAGAAAATTATGCCTCCATACGCCGGCATATTAAGTTTGCCCGTCCTGACCTGTTCAAAAGCCTGAAGAGATTTTTTGGCTAGATGCACATTTATAACTTTCCTATTAGCAGTGAAATATGGAAAAGACCACTGAGCGTTTAATAACGCTTCCACTATAGGATAATGCAGCAATAGGCTTTGAAATTCTTCGAGGTTAAAAGTTACATCCTACATTCCCTAAGTATGCCAGGGAGTAAGATGATCACAAGGAGGTCTTTCATTGGAAAGGAATTGCGGCTGGTCAAAGACTTGTTATGGCGGTCAGGCCCATGGTAATCGTTAACGATTACTGGTTTCAGAAATTTCTCATCATGCGTTCATAAAGTGCTACATGAATATAAGAAGCAAGTTATTCATACTATTTTTCCGAACATCTGGTCAATTAGTTTGTTAATTATTTCATCACTTCATTTGAATACATTACAGCATGGAAACCATACTTATCACAGGAGGCACAGGACTGATCGGAAAAACGCTTAGCCAAATGCTGATCGCAAAAGGATACCAGGTTATCATCCTTTCGCGTTCTGCAAAACCACCACGCGGGGGTTTGTCTTTTGCCGTTTGGGATATACAAAATGAGACCATCGACCTGGAAGTTATCCGAAAAGCGGATCATATCATACACCTCGCTGGCGCCGGCGTTGCAGACAAACGCTGGTCTGCTAAAAGAAAAAGGGAAATTGTAGACAGCCGCGTAAAAAGCGGAGAACTGCTGGTAAATGCGTTAAAGAATAATAATCACCAGGTAAAAACCTTGGTGAGCTCCTCTGCAATTGGATGGTATGGCCCAGATCCATCTATACCCAACCCTCACCCATTTGTTGAAAGCGACCCACCAGCTAAAGATTTTCTGGGCGAAGCCTGCAAGGTTTGGGAGCAAAGCGTACAGCCCATAACCCAACAAGGCATAAGACTGGTTGTCTTAAGAACAGGAATAGTGTTGAGTAATGATGGCGGCGCTTTCGTGGAATTTAAAAGGCCCCTTGCATTCGGACTAGCTACTATACTGGGCAGCGGTAAACAGATGATCAGTTGGATACATATCGATGACCTGTGCAGAATCTATATTAGTGCCATTGAAAATAATAAACTGCAGGGAACTTATAATGCCGTTGCTCCACATCCTGTTTCTAATAAAGAAATGGTGCTGAAAATGGCATCCAGAATGCGCGGGAAAACTTTTATGTCCATTCATGTTCCGGCATTCGCGCTGAAAATAGCGCTGGGAGAAATGAGCATTGAAGTATTAAAGAGCGCTACCGTGAACAGTAAAAAGATAAGCCAGGCAGGATTTAACTTCC
>JBDTVL010000149.1:0-6399 GCA_040007215.1 Flavitalea sp. | reverse complement strand
GGCAACATCAATCAATACCGCTTCGGGCGTGACGGCGATCTGTTCCAAAAGCCTGGAACAGCGTATCAAGATAGGGATAGAAATCGCCAGCGCTCCACTCCTTCCATTTAGCTTCGGTGAATAGCCCGGACAATTTGCAGGAAATATTGGGGAAGGCGGCAAGGGTTTGAATATCCTTTTTCCATTCACTGATACTGTTTTCCCTGATCACCGGCTTAGCGGCATGATCCAGCACAAAAGGCTGGTCGGGAAAGGCGGACACAAAATCGATGGCTGCCTTGAGCTGCTGCGGATAGATAAGCACATCGTAGGTGTACTGGTATGATTTCAGCAGGGCTACTCCCCGGCGAAAGTCGGCATTATATAAAAAATCATCGGCCTCCGATTGAACGATATGCCGGAACCCTTTTATATTCGGATACTTAGAAAAATAGCTCAATCGTTCTTCCACGTTGGCTGCACGAAGATCGGTCCAGCCTACAACGCCTTTGATGATCGGATGCGTTTTAGCCAGCTCATCCAGGAAATGCGTTTCCAGTTCCGACTGCCCGGCCTGCACAGCCACACATCCGTCGACCTGGTTCCTTTTCAGCGTTTGCTCAATATCTTCCGGCAGGTAATTTTTCTGCAGGGTCTTCATGCTGTTGTCTATCCAGTCATAACGCACCTTATCGTATTTCCAGAAATGAACATGACTATCGATCACCATAGCAAACATTTTATTTAAAAGGGTAATGTAACGATCTATTTCAAGGAAAACATTTTTTCCATCAGCACCCATTTCTCGCCGGGCTTAGCCCAGGGAAGGGCTTGCTGGTACGACCACATGAATTCTTCCCATTCCCGCACTTCGGGGAGGGCGGCATCCGAAGCGGCCTTTTTTTCGAAAGAAAATGTTTCGTTTACTTCCATGATCATGAACAGGCGGTTACCGGTAATGTACAGGTCCATCACTTCTATACCATCCTGCTTTATTCTTTCGATCACGTCGGGGCGGCCCACTTTATGATGCTCTTTATACTCTTCTATAAGCTGCGCATCATCTTTCAGATCGAGGGCAAAGCAATAGCGTTTTTTCATGTGCGGAAATTAGCGCTTATTGGTAAACAATATAGTCGTGCAAACGGATTTCATTTAAAACTAACGCTCATTAGTTTTTTGTATTAATTTTGCTCGTAATGGCCGGAGATCAACTGCATAGAACAAGAATTATTACCGCGGCTTCGCTGTTCGATGGGCATGACGCCGCTATCAATATCATGCGCAGGCTGCTGCAGTCAAAAGGCGCCGAGATCATTCATCTTGGCCATAATCGCAGCGTTCGCGACATCGTGGAATGCGCCATTGAAGAAGACGCTCATGGCATCGCTATCACCTCCTACCAGGGCGGCCACGTGGAATTTTTCAAATACATGAAAGACCTGCTCGATGAATCGGGATGCGGTCATATCAAAATATTCGGTGGAGGCGGAGGCACCATTCATCCCGAAGAAATTCAAGAACTGCATCGCTATGGTATCGCCAGGATCTACTCTCCAGATGATGGCCGCACTATGGGACTGGAAGGCATGATCGACGATGTGATCGGTAAATGCCGTTCTACCATCTATACACCCGGGAAGAACGAATCCGCCTACTGGAATGCCCCCACTCAATGGAATGGCCATTCGCCGTTGGGAGAATATAAAGACATCAGGAAAATAGCCCGTGCCATCACCCTCGCAGAACAGGGAACGACGGCACAGCAGTTAGTAGGAAATACCGCCGCAATGACTCCTGTTCTGGGCATTACCGGTGTTGGAGGCTCTGGAAAATCATCAGTAACCGATGAACTGGTGCGGCGTTTCCTGCATAACTTTCCGCAGCTAACCATCGCCGTTATCAGCGTAGATCCGAGTAAGAAAAAAACCGGCGGCGCCCTGCTCGGCGACCGCATCCGGATGAATGCCATCTCGCACCCCCGGGTGTACATGCGCTCCATGGCCACCCGTGAAGACAATACGGCGCTCAGCGCTCATGTGCAGGAAGCGATCTCCATCTGCCGCTCGGAAGGCTTCGGTCTCGTAATTCTGGAATCGGCCGGCGTTGGACAAAGCGATACCGCCATACTTGATTACTGCGATATCAGTTTGTATGTGATGACGCCCGAATACGGCGCCGCATCGCAACTCGAAAAAATAAACATGCTCGACTATGCAGATATTATTGCGGTCAATAAATCTGACAAGGGTGGCGCCCTCGATGCCTTGCACGATGTACGCAAACAATACAAACGCAATCATCTTTTATGGCAGGCCAAAGACGAAGATCTGCCAGTGATAGCCACCATCGCCGCCCAGTTCAATGATGCCGGCGTAAACGAACTGTTCAATAAAACACTGGCTGTTCTCAAGGATAAAAAAAATATTTCCTTCGGAGAAGGACGGGTGGCGACAGTCGGCGCGCCCCAGGGCATCTCCGTAGTCATACCCGCAAAACGGGTTCGCTATCTTTCAGAGATCGCCGATAATAACAGGAGTTACCTGGCCTGGGTGAATGAACAATCCGCTATCGCCAGCGCCCTCTATAAGCTGGAAGGAGCCAGGGCGCTGATTCTTGAGCATATTGGCGCCGATGCAGCGGCAAAACTTCCGCCCATAAAGCAATTCGAAAAACTATCGCCCGACCCGCGCTGTAAAAAACTGATCGACAACTGGAGCGCCATTAAAGAAAAATATGCGGCCGGTTTCCTGGAATACCCTGTCAGGAACAACATGATCAGGCAGGAACTGACTACCATTAGCCTGTCAGGAACCCGCATGCAGAAAGTGATCCTTCCGAAATACCACGACTGGGGCGATATTCTCCGCTGGCAGTTACAGGAAAATGTTCCCGGCGAATTTCCTTTTACAGCAGGCGTATTTGAACTGAAACGCGAAGGGGAAGATCCAACCAGGATGTTTGCCGGCGAAGGCGGCCCCGAACGCACCAACAAACGCTTTCATTATGTCAGCGCCGGGTTGCCGGCCATACGCCTCTCTACCGCATTCGACAGCGTTACCCTGTATGGCGAAGACCCTGACATACGCCCCGACATTTACGGTAAGATCGGGAACTCAGGAGTAAGCATCGCCACCATCGACGACGCAAAAAAATTGTACAGCGGTTTTGATCTCTGCGATAGCAAGACTTCCGTAAGCATGACCATCAACGGTCCGGCGCCGATCATCCTGGCCTTCTTTTTAAATGCCGCCATCGATCAGCGCTGCGAGAAATATATTGAAGAACACCAGCTATGGCCATCCGTAGAAAAAAAATATAAAGAAAAATACGGAGCAGTTCCTATCCCGGTCTATCATAACCCTTTGTCGCCGGGCCTGCATCCTGTATTAGCAAACGGTACAGCCAATCGTAATAAGAAAGTTCTCGGTCTGGGTTTACTGGGCCTAAGCGGGCAGGAAATTCTTGATCCAAAAATATACGACCGGCTTCGGGCTGCAGCGCTGCAGCAGGTGCGCGGAACCGTGCAGGCCGATATTCTGAAAGAGGACCAGGCGCAGAATACCTGCATATTCAGTACAGAATTTGCGCTTAAACTGATGGGCGATGTACAGGAATATTTTATCGGTAACCAGGTCAGGAATTTTTACAGCGTCAGTATCAGCGGCTATCATATTGCCGAAGCCGGCGCCAATCCTATAACCCAGCTTGCGTTCACCTTGTCGAATGGATTCACCTACCTCGAATATTATCTCAGCAGGGGTATGCAGATCGATGATTTTGCCCCCAACCTGAGTTTCTTTTTCAGCAATGGTATGGATCCGGAATACAGCGTTATCGGCCGCGTGTCCCGGCGTATCTGGGCAAAAGCAATCAGGAACCTGTACAAGGGAAATGAAAGAAGCCAGAAATTAAAATACCATATACAAACCAGTGGAAGAAGTTTGCATGCACAGGAAATAGACTTCAACGATATCCGCACCACCCTGCAGGCGCTGTACGCCATCTACGACAACTGCAATAGTTTACATACTAACGCCTATGATGAAGCGATAACCACGCCTACGGAAGAATCTGTGCGCAGGGCAATGGCCATTCAACTCATCATCAACCGCGAACTGGGAACGGCAAAAAATGAAAATCCTAACCAGGGATCTTTTCTCATCGAAGAGCTTACCGACCTGGTGGAAGAAGCTGTACTGGCCGAGTTCGACAGGTTAACAGAGCGCGGCGGCGTGCTGGGCGCTATGGAACGTATGTACCAGCGCAACAAGATCCAGGAAGAAAGCCTGTATTACGAAAACCTCAAACACAATGGCGAACTGCCTATTGTTGGAGTGAATACTTTTCTGAATAAAAACGGAAGCCCTACGGTGATCCAGGGCGAAGTCATCCGTAGTTCCTCCGGCGAAAAACAACAGCAGATCAGCAACCTGAATGCTTTTACAGAAAGAAATAAAAATGTTCAGCAGGCTTCGCTGCAACGGTTACAGGAAGCGGCTGCAGCTAACAAAAATATCTTTGAAGAGCTGATGGACACTGTAAAATATTGTTCGCTGGGGCAGATCACGCATGCCTTATATGATGTTGGCGGGCAGTACCGGCGGAATATGTAAACGCTAATATCTCTTAGCGCGGTCATATTGTTTAGGCCAGTGAATATCGGTATGCAAGTCATGCGCGGCGTGTAAGGGGAAATAAGGATCGCGCAATAACTGTCTGGCCATCACCACCAGGTCGGCGCCACCGCTGGCAATAAGCTGCTCCGCTTCAGCAGCAGTGGTGATCAGTCCAACAGCGCCGGTCATCATACCTGTTTCCTTTTTTACCTTTTCAGCAAAATGTGCCTGGTATAAAGGTCCAACGGGGATCTTCGCCTGCGAGCTGTTGCCGCCGCTGGAGCAATCGATAAGATCTACCTCGTGATTTTTGAGTATGATCGCCAGTTTCACTGAATCTTCGGCAGTCCATCCCCCTTCCACCCAGTCGGAAGCAGAGATCCTAACAAACAACGGCAGATGATCAGGCCAAACGCTTCTGACCGCCGTAATCGTTTCCAGCAGAACGCGTATATTATTCTCAAAAGATCCTCCATATTCATCCTTTCGGTGATTGCTGATTGGCGACATAAATTCGTTTAACAGGTAACCATGCGCCGCATGCAGCTCTATCACTTTAAATCCTGCCGCCAGCGCTCTTACGGCAGCCTGTTTAAAATCTGCTACCACCTGCTGTATCTCCAGCGTAGTTAGCTCTCGTGGAACAGGATAAGTGTCGCTGAAGGGAATAACGGATGGCGCTACTGTTTGCCAGGCGCCTTCTGCCGCAGTAAGTGTGGACCCGCCTTTAAAAGGAGAATGCATGCTTGCTTTACGGCCGGCATGCGCCAGTTGTATGCCCGGTACGGCGCCCATGAGATCAATAAATTCGGCTATTCGTTTCAGGAAAAGGATATGATCATCTTTCCATATACCCAGGTCGTCGGGAGAGATCCGCCCTTCGGGCGATACCGCAGTGGCTTCTGTAAGAACGAGACCTGCGCCGCCAACAGCCCGGCTGCCGAGATGAACAAGATGCCAGTCGTTCGCGAACCCGTCAACACTCGAATACTGGCACATGGGCGATACGGTTATCCTGTTCCTGAACTCAATTCCCCTGATGGTCAATATATCAAAAAGCCCAGCCATTTTTTATTTTTTTAAGTGTGCAGATTACGGTTGATCCGGTTTTGCCAGTCAGCCATTTATTTTATCGTAATTTAGGCCATCTTTCATTGCTTCCATGTTATTACATAATCCTTTACGCAGCTTTTAACGTTAACATAAAGTTGCAGGGTAAATTTAACCACACATGACAGCAGAACATCAGCGGCTGGCCGTTAATGCAGGCAAAGCAGTTCCCCTTGTAGAATGGGGTCCTTATCTGAGCGAACGGCAATGGGGAACAGTGCGCGAAGATTATAGTCCGGATGGCAATGCCTGGCATTACTTCCCTTTCGATCACGCTGCCTGCAGGTCGTATGTTTGGGGCGAAGACGGGCTCGCGGGTATTTCCAACCTTTTCCAGAATATCTGTTTCTCGGTAGCGTTATGGAATGGCAAGGATCCGATCCTGAAGGAAAGGCTTTTCGGTTTGCATAATGGCGAGGGCAATCATGGAGAAGACGTGAAAGAATTATATTTTCAGCTCGATTCGTCCCCCACTCATTCCTACTGCAAATTTTTGTACAAATACCCTCAGGCAGAATTTCCATACCTGGAACTGGTAAAGCAAAACAGGAAAGACCGCTTAAGTCCGGAGTTTGAATTACTCGATACCGGTATATTTGAGGAGAACCGTTATTTTGATTGTTACATCGAATACGCGAAAGATGAAATGAACGATGTAGCAGCGCAGCATCCAGAGTTAATAAAACGCTTC
>JBDTVL010000148.1:0-6404 GCA_040007215.1 Flavitalea sp. | reverse complement strand
ACGTTAATCATAGTTCCAGGGTCGTTATGTAAATAATAATATTAATCTGAGATCAATACATGTTAAGCAGAGTAGCAGATAGTTTATACTGGATGAGTCGTTATATTGAGCGGAGCGATGGTATCCTTAGGATGATGAAAGTGAACTACGCCTCTTCACAGGAGGATATGAAGGATTTTTCCTGGAAGGCGGCATTAAGGCAGTTTACCTACCTGGATGAAGCGCCGATGAATTTGCTGACCAAAAACAGCCGGTCTGTTTTGCAGTACATGGTCAGCAATAAGGAGAATTCAAATTCTATCGTCAACATTATCACCAAGGCAAGGGAAAATGCAAGAAGCGGCCAGGATCATATCACCAAAGAACTCTGGCAATGCCTAAACGATTTTTATCATATTGTTAAAGATGATCAGGTGAATGAATGGCTGCAGAAAGAAGATCCGATCACCGTTCTTGATAACCTGATCAGGCAATGCGCCTTATATTACGGAACAGCCGATATCACGATGTTAAGAGGCGAAGGTTATACCTTCATAAATATTGGAAAATATATTGAACGCGCGGTGCAGGTGGTGGATATCCTGGACGTAAAATTCAGCAATACCGACGATGATATTTCAGAGACCGACGCTACTTACTGGAAACATCTCCTGTTGTCTATTTCGGGCTATGAGTTGTATCTGAAAACTTATAGAAGCGGATTTGAAGCGAAGAATGTAGTGGAGCAGGTAGCGCTAAATGGAAATTTTCCACGCTCTATTATTTACAGCATCAATCGTCTTTACCGTTATTTTGAAAGACTGAGAAGCGAACGCAATATCGAAGCCTACAGCAAGCTTAATTTCATGATCGGCGAATTACACAGCCGGGTACGTTATTCCACTGCGGAAAGTATTATGAAACAAAATCTTCATCAGTATCTTTTAAGAATAAAAGAAGATCTGTACAATATTGCTAATGCGCTTAACCATCATTATTTCGCGTATTCTTAATCATCACCCTATCAATCATTATATATAATGCCCCGCTTCAAAATACATCATGTAACAAAATATTCTTACCAGAACCCTGTTCGCGACAGCGCTAACCAGGTGATCCTTTATCCTATAAACGATCAATACCAGGAAGTGATCAAACAGCGACTGTTCATCACCGGTTCTCCCCCGGTAGAAATATACCGCGATTATTATGGTAATGAAGTGGGCTTATTCATGCGCTCTGATCCTCATACAGAATTAGTGATCGACAGTAAAATTGAAGTGGTGACGCAGCCCAGGGAAATGCCTGGCAATACGGTCAGCGCCAATGATCAGTGGAATTATTTACCGACCTTGATGAAAGACATCCAATACATTGATTTCTTCAAAGTGGATAGATTTTCTTCTCTTCCGGAAATAAGATCCGTTATCGATAAATATCAATCCAAAGAATTTACGCCCCTGGAAGTTTCGCTTCAACTGGTGGAATACATTTATAATGAATTCAAATATATCACCGGTATCACCAGTGTTGAAACTACGCTGGATGAGGTCTGGAAACTGAAAGCGGGCGTATGCCAGGATTTTGCGCATATACTCACTGTTATGCTTCGTATACTTGGCATACCGGCCCGCTATGTGAGCGGATATATCTGTCCTAAAAAGAACGGTATGCGCGGCGAAGGCGCCACTCATGCCTGGGTGGAAGCGTATATTCCTTTTTATGGCTGGCTGGGCCTCGACCCAACCAATAATTGTATAGCTAATGATATGCATATCCGGCTGGCGGTGGGTAGAAACTTCAGCGATTGTTCGCCGGTAAAAGGTTCGTATAAGGGGGGCTCACAACACAAGCTGGAAGTAGGCGTTTCGGTAAGTTATGAAGACGGGAATAAACATGCTGATAATTCCATCGTACTAACGCCTCAACCCACTCCAACAGCAAATGACGAAGGTAATAATTCGTACAGACGGTATATGGAAATGATACAACAGCAACAGTAATACGTTTAGGTATTTAACATCAGCGGCATTACCAGCATCAGCAGTTCTTCATTTTCGTTCTGTTCGGCTGGTTTGAGAATTCCTGCTTTGGTAGGCGTTGACAGATCAATTGTTACTTCGTCGCTGTCGGATGCATTAAGCATTTCGATCAGGAACTTGGCATTAAAAGCTATCTGCAGGTCTTCGCCATTATACTGGCATTTCATTCTTTCTGTTCCTTCAAACGAAAAGTCAATGTCCTGGGCGGTAAGCTGTAATTCGCTTCCAGAGATACTTACCACTACCTGGTTAGTGCTCTTATTGCTAAAAATACTCACCCGGCGAAGCGCGCTCTGGAAATCGTTTTTGCTAACCGTTAGTTTGTAAGGATTGTCGGCGGGAATAACCACTTTGTAATCCGGAAAACGGGCATCTATAAGCCGGCAGCTCATTTGCGTAGAGCCGTGTTTCACAAAAAGGTGATTGCTGTTATAACTGATGGTCAGTTCGTCTTCATTAGAAGGAAGCGCGGACTTCAGCAGATTAAGTGGTTTTTTAGGAACGATCATCGAATCGGTCTTGGGGCTGCTCACATCTTTTCGTTTGTACCTGACAAGGCGATGCGCGTCGGTGGCCACAAATTGTAAACCCTGTTTAGACATTTCGAAAAAAACGCCTGTCATAGCCGGCCGCAGATCATCGCTGCTCACGGCAAAAAGCGTTTTATTGATCGCTTTCACCAGCGCTGAAGAGGTGATGGTGAAAGAAGTGGTATCATCGGCTGCGGGCTCTTTGGGAAAATTATCGGGGTTCTCTCCCATCACTTTATACTTACCGTTATCGCTGGTAATTTCGATACCGAAGTTTTTATCGATACTGAAAGTAAGCGGCTGATCGGGTATGTTCTTTAAAGAATCCACCAATATCCTTGCGGGGATACAAACTCTTCCCGTTTCATTAGCTTCCACTTCCAGTTCCACTTTCATGACCGTTTCAAGATCAGTGGCTACTACGCTAAGCCTGTTTTTTTTCACTTCAAAAAGGAAGTCTTCCAAAATGGGTAAAACAGTATTCGTGTTGATAACACCGTTGATCTGTTGCAGTTGTTTTAATAAAGCTGAAGAAGAAACAATGAACTTCATGCTGGAAAAGATTAAAGTTGAATTTCAGCAAACCTACAGGAAAATGATCAATTTTAGCGATACCAATCATTGGCTGGGGGGAAATTTATAAATAGCGGTTACAGGTACGATAAAACACGTTTAAGAGCGGGGAAAAACCCGGAAAACGGGTTCCCCGGGCGCTATATTTGTGCCCTGGCCAATCCGTCAGTTCAGCGAGCCGGATAACCGTTTAACCATATTACTGTATGCTTCAAAGGAAACAACTTACCAAAGAACAGGCGCTGCCGAAAATCAAATACTACTGTTCCTACCAGGAAAGGAGTCATACTGAGGTAAAGGAGAAGCTATATTCCTTTGGACTCTGGAAGAAGGATGTGGAGATCCTGATGGCCCAGCTCATTGAGGAAAACTATCTTAATGAAGAGCGGTTTGCCAGGCTTTTTGCCGGCGGTAAATTCAGGATGAAACAATGGGGAAAGACCAGGATCAAATACGAGCTTAAGCAGCGGCAGGTAAGCGAGTACTGCATTAAACTTGGCCTGAAGGAGATTGGCGAGGAGGACTATCTCGCCACGATTAAAAAACAGGCGGAGAAAAAGTGGAAAACACTTAAGGGAGAGAAAAATATATTTATAAAAAAGAGAAAAACGGCCGACTACCTGCTGCGGAAAGGATTTGAGCGAAACATGATAGAGGATGCGATGGCCGAAGTGGGAAAAGACGAAGACATATAATACATTTACTTATTAACTTTGATGACTCATCGATTGTGAATTAACGGGCGTTTAATGAAAGAATCCTCTCCATCTTTATCGATAAGCCTTATACAGGCCAACCTTCATTGGGAAAATAAACAGGCCAACCTGGATATGTTCGAAGAAAAGATAAAATCTTTTAAGGAAAGGACAGAAGTGGCCATACTTCCGGAAATGTTCAGCACAGGATTTAGTATGAATGCCGCTAAGCTGGCAGAGCAAATGGAAGGCCCTACGCTCGACTGGATGGAAAGGGTGTCGGCCGAGAATAAGATCATTCTTACGGGAAGCCTGATCATCGAGGAGCAGGGCGAATATTTTAACCGCTTGATCTGGATGCTGCCTACCGGCGATTATGGTCATTATGATAAAAGACATTTATTCGGTTATGCCGGCGAAGACAAAATCTATACAGCCGGGTCTAAACGCCTTATTTCTTCTGTAAAGGGATGGAAAATAAACTTGCAGGTGTGTTATGATCTACGTTTTCCGGTTTGGGCGCGGCAATCATTTCCCCTCCAGCTGGATGTTAATACCAGCCTGGAAGAAAGTTCAGCGCCGGAATATGACCTGCTGGTATATGTGGCTAACTGGCCTGAGCGCCGGATCCATGCCTGGAAAACGCTGTTGCAGGCAAGGGCGATAGAAAACCAGTGTTATGTGGCGGGCGTCAACAGAACAGGAACCGATGGGAATGATTTTTATTACAGCGGGGATTCCATGATCATTGACCCGATGGGTGAGGTGTTGAAAACAGTGAGCCACGAAGAAAGTATTATCAGTATGGACCTGAATCGCAGTACACTTGAACAGGTAAGAAACAAACTGCCCTTTTTAAAAGACGCCGATAATTTTATGATCGGTCATTAATATAATGAGGCAAACAGCGTATACAAACGGTGTTATTTATACAGGAACAGCTGTTGAAAAGGGGAAAGCTATTCTTGTAAAGGAGGGCCTGGTAGAAGGTATCATTGACGGGAATAATGTTCCTTCGGGATACCAGCTGGAAGATCTTGGCGGAAATAATATTGCTCCTTCTTTTATAGATCTTCAGATATATGGAGGAAAAGGCGAGCTTTTTTCGCTGGCGCTGGATGTAGATTCTATCCTGGGTACCTACGAATATTGCCTGGAAGGCGGGGCTTCGCATTTTATGATTACGCAGGCCACCAATTCCATCGACGACTTTTTGAAAGGCATTGCAGCCGTAAATGAATACTGGAGGAGGGGTTATAAAGGATTGCTGGGTCTTCACATGGAAGGTCCCTATCTCAACCCATTGAAAAAGGGCGCGCATGCCGAACGCTATATTAAAATACCGGAAAGAGCAGAAGTGGAGATGCTGCTTTCAGCAGCCAAGGGAGCTATTAAAATGATGACGGTAGCGCCGGAAGTTTGTAGTTATGAAATTATACAACTGTTGCAGAAAGAAGGCGTGATCGTTTCCGCCGGTCATACCAATGCCACGTACGACGAAGCCATGCTGGGTCTGACCTGGGGCATTCCTGCCGCTACCCATCTTTTTAATGCCATGTCGCCGTTACAGGGCCGTAATTCGGGAATGGTAGGCGCAGCGTTCGATCATGATACTGTGGCCGCCAGTATTATTTGCGATGGCGTTCATGTCGATTTTTCGAGTGTGCGTATCAGTAAGAAAATCATGAAGGACCGGCTATTTTTTATTACAGACGCCGTTACAGAAGCCAGGGGCGGAGAATACCAGCATTATTTTAAAGGCGACAGGTTTACGCTGGCTAACGGAACCTTATCAGGATCTGCCATAACGATGATGAAGAATATTCAGAATGCAGTAAATCAGGTGGGTATTTCACTG
Organism: Flavitalea sp.; assembly: GCA_040007215.1. GTDB lineage: Bacteria > Bacteroidota > Bacteroidia > Chitinophagales > Chitinophagaceae > Flavitalea. The sequence goes on along the minus strand of JBDTVL010000148.1, from coordinate 727 downwards.
GAAGAAGCGATCAGGATGTGTTCCCTATATCCAGCAAAACTTCTTGGGGAAAAGGCTAAACTGGGTAGTATAGCAAAAGGATACAAAGCAAGTTTTACCGTATTTAACGAAGAACTGGAAACGATTCGTGTGATTACCGGATAAAGCCATTGGCCTGCATGATCATTCTCTTCACCCGTTCCACTTTTACATCAATGCCTCGACGGATATCTGCCGGCGTAGGCGAAACATAAATATCTGGCATTATTCCCCTGCCTTCTTTCTGAAGGTCCTGTCTCATCACCATCCTGAATTTGGGTAATCCTATTCTAAGTTTTGTTATAGGTAAAGTTAGTTCAGGGATCAACCAGGCTGTATTTCCATAAGAACCGCCGCCTGTTTCTTCGCCTATTACCGTAACGTTATGCTGGCCTTTGAGTTTTTCTATGAACAGCGTGGTGGCAGAAAAAGAGTTTCCACCGGTGAGGATATAGATATTTCCATCGAAGTGATTTTTCTTTTTCGGACGAAAATAATGCCGTTCAAAATAACCGAAATGGAATTTACCATCCGAATGTTTTCGGGTTACCGACGTCATCATGAGCCAGTAAATAGGCTGAAACCGGACATGGCGACGAAACACAGTCGATCTTTTGATCGCATATAAGGAGTCGGCCACTTTAAATTTTTTATCTACAAGGTATTGCGTCAGCAGCGTGGAAATGCCTGCATCGCCTCCGCCATTCGA
>JBDTVL010000147.1:0-6406 GCA_040007215.1 Flavitalea sp. | reverse complement strand
CAATGCCTTTGCCCAATGGTACAAAAAATGGTACTCCGTAACACTGGACCCGGAAACAGAAATATTACCGCTGATAGGTTCGAAAGAAGGGATCATGCATATCTGTATGACCTATCTCGATGAAGGCGACCAGGTACTGGTTCCTGATCCAGGCTATCCTACATATACCAGCGCTGTAAAACTTGCCGGTGGCGAATGCATCAGTTATACCTTAACAGAAGACAACAACTGGCGCCCCGACTTTAAAAAAGTACAGGAACTGGTTACTGCGACCAGCAGGATAAAGCTGATGTTCGTGAATTATCCGCAGATGCCTACAGGTGAATTACCCGACAGCCAGTTGTTTGAAGCGCTCATCAGTTTTGGCAAGAAGAACAATATTCTGATCGTACATGATAATCCTTATAGTTTCATATTGAACGATACGCCTATGAGCATTTTAAGCGTGGATGGCGCTAAAGAGGTGGCGATAGAACTTAATTCGCTCAGCAAATCGCATAATATGGCAGGCTGGCGTGTAGGCGTGCTTTGCGCTTCCAGGCAACGGGTGGAAGAGGTGCTCCGGTTTAAATCGAATATGGACAGCGGCATGTTCCTGCCATTGCAGATAGCGGCTTCCAAAGCGCTGGGCCTGGGACAGGAATGGCACGATGAAGTGAACCGTATATACCGGGAAAGAAGGGAATATGTTTTTGAGTTACTGGATATACTCGGTTGTACATTCAGCAGGCGACAGGCCGGCATGTTTGTATGGGCGGCTATACCTGCGGGTTATAAGGATGGTTATGCACTCAGCGATGAGGCGCTTTACCAGTCGAATGTTTTTATAACGCCGGGCGGCATATTTGGCGCCGCCGGCGATAAATATGTTCGGGTGAGTTTGTGCGGCAGCATCGAAAAATTCCGCGAAGCGATCGAAAGGATTAAGAAAAGTAAAAAGGACGCTAAATAAAAAAGGTATGACCGTAGCAATTATTGGAACGGGATTAATAGGTGGATCGATGGCCCTGGCGCTCAGGGATCTTGGCCTGGCCAGCAGAATAATTGGCGTGGATGCCAGCGAAATACATCTGCAAAGAGCGTTGGAACTGGGCCTGATCGACGAAGCGGCCGAGCTTGATCAGGCTATTCAAAGCGCTTCGCTGATCATTGTGGCTGTTCCCGTTGATGCTACAGCGTTGTTGCTGCCATCAATAATGGATAAGGTAAGCGCCCAGGTGGTGATGGATGTAAGCTCCACTAAGCAGGGTATTATAGATGCCGTAAAACATCATCCCAAAAGAGCCCGTTTTGTAGCTACTCACCCGATGTGGGGAACAGAATACAGCGGTCCTGATGCCGCAGTTAAAGGCGCTTTCAGGGGGAAAGCGGCGGTGATCACCGATACAAGTGAATCTGCCCCGGAAGCGGTGGACCTGGTGGAAAATATGTACCGGAAGATGGGCATGTCGCTGTTATATATGGAAGCTGGGGCGCATGACCTGCATGCCGCTTATGTGAGCCATATTTCTCATATCACTTCCTTTGCGCTGGCCAATACGGTACTGGAAAAGGAACGGGAGGAAGATGCCATTTTTGCGATGGCCAGCGGAGGTTTTGAAAGTACAGTAAGGCTGGCAAAAAGTAACCCATCTATGTGGGCGCCCATCTTCATGCAGAACAGAGAAAACGTGCTGGATGTGCTTAATGAACACCTGTTTCAGCTTAAAAAATTCAAAAGCTGCCTTGAAAAGGAAAACTATGAGTACCTGATAGAGCTTATGGAAAATGCAAATAAGATCAGTAAGATATTGAAATGATGCAAGTTAAGCTTTGTTCCAGTAAGGTAGAGGAGGGGATGTATTCAGAGATAAAATGGCCTAAAAGACGCAATAATAGTACCTTTGCAAAAATTTTAAAAGATTATGATGACATTTGAAGGGTTAGGCCTTGATGCGAGACTGGTTCAGGCAACCGATGCTCTCGGATATACAACACCAACCCCTATCCAGGAGCAGGCTATTCCTGTATTACTGAGCGGTACAAAAGATCTTGTAGGTCTGGCGCAGACAGGTACCGGTAAAACAGCCGCATTCGGACTTCCCCTGCTGCATCTTATTGATGCAGAAAAAAAACACCCCCAGGCATTGGTCGTTTGCCCTACGCGCGAACTGTGCATGCAGATTGTTAATGAAGTGGAATTGTTTAAAAAGTTTCTTCCCAAAGTACAGGGGCTTGCGGTATATGGCGGAACGCCAATTGGCGCCCAGATCAGGGAACTTAAAAGAGGCGTTCAGATAGTAGTGGCTACTCCGGGAAGATTAATAGACCTTATTGAAAGAAAAGCTATTGACCTGGGCCAGATCAAGTACGTGGTGCTGGATGAAGCAGATGAGATGCTTAACATGGGATTTCAGGATGATATTGAATTTATTCTTCAGAATACTCCCGAAAGAGAATCTACCTGGTTATTCAGCGCTACCATGCCTGCGGAGATCAAAAGGGTCAGCAAGAAGTACATGAAGAACCCTGTGGAAATCACGGTTGGGAAAATGAATACCGGTAATAAGAATATTGATCACCAGTATTATGTTACCAATGCGCAGCATCGCTATGAAGCGCTGAAAAGACTGATCGATTTCAATCCCGGTATCTACGGTATCATTTTTACCCGCACCAAAGCCGATGCACAGGCTATCGCTGAACGGCTTACCCGCGAAGGATATGATATTGATGCATTACATGGCGATCTTACCCAGCAACAGCGTGATAAGGTAATGGGCGATTTCAGGGAAAAGAACCTGCAATTGCTGATAGCCACCGATGTAGCAGCACGCGGTATAGATGTTCAGGGCATCACCCACGTTATTAATTATGAACTTCCCGACGATGTAGAAGTATATACGCACAGAAGCGGTCGTACAGGCAGGGCCGGCTTAACCGGAATCTGTATGTCGATTGTGCATAGCCGTGAAAGCGGAAAGCTTCGCCAGATAGAACGCATGGTGCAGGCGCCTTTTCATAAACTGGAAATACCCAGTGGAAAAGATGTTTGCCGTAAACAGTTCTTCAACTTCATGGACAAATTACTGAATGCCGATATCAGCCATGGCGATTATGAAACCTATGTACCGATGCTGGAAGAGAAGTTTGCCGATATATCCAAAGAAGAAGTGCTGAAAAGAGTAGCGGCGATGGAGTTCGACAGGTTTCTGAAGTATTATGAAAATGCAGAAGACCTCAACATGCGCGAAAGAATGCGCCAGCCATGGGAACAACGCAATGACAGCGGAGCTCCGCGACCAGGCGGCGATCTGCGCGATACCGAACGTCGTCGCGAAAGAAAAGAATATTCGGGTTCCGGTAATACCGGCGGCGGCGATTCTACCAAACTGTTCGTGAATCTCGGTACCAAAGACGGTTTTTACAAAGCTAGTTTCCTGCAGTTCATTCTTGATATGAGCGACCTGCGTAAAGAAGTGCTGGGAAGAATTGATATGAAGGAAATGAATAGCTGGATCGAAGTGGAGAAATCTGCCGCTGTAAAGATGATCAAGGCTATAGACGGTAAGAATTATAAAGGAAGAAGAATAAGGATGAACGACGCAAACAGCCGTTAATCATATTAAAACAATTATCAACGTAAATTAATTATGGAGCAAACATTGAATGCTGCGGCTACCATCGGCAAAGTATGGGCTAAAAGACCGCTAATCATTTCAGGTCCCTGTAGCGCAGAAACTGAAGAACAGGTATTGCAAACCGCAACGCGTTTGGCAGCCACCGGTAAAGTTGACCTGTTTAGGGCAGGCATTTGGAAACCCCGCACACGGCCGGGAAGTTTCGAAGGTATCGGCACCAAGGGCCTACCCTGGCTGAAGCAGGCTAAAAAACTTACAGGCCTTCCTTCCGCAGTGGAAGTAGCTACCGGTAAACAAGTTGAAGATGCTTTACATTTTGATATAGATGTACTTTGGATAGGGGCAAGAACCACCGTTAACCCTTTCAGCGTTCAGGATGTGGCAGATGCGCTTCGCGGCGTGGATGTTCCTGTGCTGATCAAGAATCCGATCAATCCCGATCTTGAACTATGGACAGGCGCCGTGGAAAGAGTGGCTAAAGCAGGCATTAAAAATATAGGGTTGATCCACCGCGGATTTTCTTCCTACGGAAATACAGAATACAGGAATGCGCCGATGTGGCACCTGGCTATCGAAATGAAACGCCGCAATCCTGAAATGATGATCATCAATGATCCTTCCCATATCTGCGGAAGACGCGATATACTCATGGATGTAGCGCAGAAGGCTATTGACCTCGATTTCGACGGACTGATGATTGAAAGTCATATCGATCCGGATAATGCCTGGAGCGACGCCAAACAGCAGGTAACTCCCGAACGTCTTGCCGAAATGCTCGACGCTATCATCTGGCGTAAGGAAGATAATAACTCTGAAGACTTCCACGCATCGCTGGAAAAACTTCGTCAGCAGATCAATCACCTCGATGATGAACTGTTACAGTTGCTTGGTCAGCGTATGAAGATCGCCGATAACATCGGTGAATTCAAAAAGAATAATAATATCACTATTCTGCAAACCAGCCGCTGGAACGAAATACTGGAAAAAGCTTTTCTTAAGGGCGATAAACTCGGTCTTACCAAAGAGTTCATCACTAAATATTTTGACGCCGTTCATATGGAAAGTATCAACCACCAGAACAGGGTCATGAATTCTTGAACAAATAAAAATGTATCATTGAAAAGGTAGAAAATAACTGCGCAGTATTCGTGTTGTATCTTCTGCCTTTTCAATTTTGCATTTATACCAGATGGAAAGAAAAAAATACGCCTTCTCCCGGCAAACAACAACCTATTATTTCGACGCGCCATTTACGCAGCTGGCTAAACTTGCCGATCCCGCACATACGGTACTGGTTACCGACGAACATCTTTTTGCAAAACATAAGAAAAAATTTTCCGACTGGAAAACGATTGTTATCCCCCCCGGCGAAGCTTTTAAGATACAGTCTACAGTAGATACTATCATTGCCCAACTGATCGCCTACCAGGCCGATCGCCAATCGCTTGTAGTGGGTATTGGGGGAGGCGTGATCACCGACCTGGCGGGTTATGCGGCATCTGTTTATATGCGCGGCATACGTTTCGGATTTGCGCCTACTTCCATGCTGGCCATGGTCGATGCATCAATAGGCGGCAAGAATGGAATTGATGTGGGAATATATAAGAATCTCGTAGGCGCAATCAATCAACCAGAGTTCTTACTCTTCGACCCATCATTTTTAAAAACCCTGCCCGAAGAGGAATGGGTGAATGGTTTTGCAGAGATCATCAAACATGCCTGCATAAAAGATGCCAGGATGTTCAAAGAATTGCAGCAGAATTCGCTTAAATTCTACAGGAAGAATGCTGAGGCTACAATGAAGCTGATCAAAAAAAATGCGACCATTAAATCGAATGTGGTTCAGGCTGATGAATTTGAGCGTGGGGAACGTAAACTCCTGAATTTTGGACATACCTGGGCGCATGCCATTGAAAATAATCATAAGCTGTCGCACGGACATGCCGTATCTATTGGTATGGTAGTGGCTTGCCGGTTATCGGAAAAACTTACCGGTTTTAAACATGCCGGTAAGGTTGCGGATATGCTTGGCCGTTATGGTCTGCCAGCCTATGGCAATTATGATAAGAAAGAGATTTTTGAGGTATTAAAGATGGATAAGAAGAGGGATAAAGGAGTGATGAACTATGTGTTGCTTAATGATATTGGGAAAGCCATCGTTCAACCTATAGCGCTCGATAAACTGGAAAAACTGATTTATTCATTATAAAAGGAACTGGCGGTCTTTGTCAATAAGACGCTGTATATAACGCATGTTAGCATCGGTAAAACCTTCCCGGATCACAGGATCAATCCAGGCTCCGGCCTCTAAAAGTTCCATGCAGCGGGCTTGTGCCGCAGCGTTGCTTAGTAAGGGCAGAACAGTTATACTTAACCCGGGGATCTCGAATGATGATCTTGCCGCATTAGACGTAATCAGCAAACTTGGCGCTACCGTGGTTAGCCAGGGTAAAGATTCGGTAGTCATCGATAGCGATGGAATACATCCCGCTTCACCTGCTATCAATTGCGGGGAAAGCGGATTGGGTATCAGGATGTTCACCCCACTGGCATCCTTAAGCGAAAAGCAGATCACGATAAATGGAACAGGAAGTCTTCTTACAAGGCCAATGCATTTCTTTGATGAAATATTTCCCAGGCTCGGTATTACCATCACCTCGCAGCATGGCCATCTGCCTCTTAATATCAGGGGACCATTAAAGCCAGCGGATATTGAAATAGACGGGTCCTTAAGCTCGCAGTTTCTCACCGGACTATTAATGGCCTATGCTGCAGCGGGCGCCAGC
>JBDTVL010000146.1:0-6451 GCA_040007215.1 Flavitalea sp. | reverse complement strand
TCGGAGTGGTAGTTAGCGATGTCAATAACGATGGATGGCCCGATATATATGTTGCCAATGATTACATCGAGAACGATAATCTCTGGCTTAATAACGGCAACGGCTCGTTCAGCAACTGCATCGGTACGGCTATGCGTCACCAGAGCTATTCCAGTATGGGCGTTGACGCCGCCGATATTAACAACGACGGGAGAACCGATATTATGTCGCTCGACATGTTACCGGAAACCAATGAACGCAAAAAGATGATGTATTCCTTTCTGGGGCCCGAGCGCTATGAACTGGAACGAAGAAAAGGATATGAGCCGGCCTTCATGCGAAATATGCTTCAACTGAATAATGGAGTTAGAAACCTTAACGATACGGCGCAACCTTTCTTCAGCGAAATAGGGCAGCTTGCCGGCGTTCAGGAAACAGACTGGAGCTGGAGCGTATTAATGGCCGATTATGATAATGACGGATACAAGGATATACATATCACCAATGGTTTCGGTCGCGATTTTATCAACAGCGATTATATCGCCAACCGCGCCACAACGGGCGCAGCACAATCAACCGACAGGTTAACAAGAGCAAGAGCGCTGATGAAAAAGCTGGAGGAATATGGCGTTCGCTCGCTGGGCAATTATTGCTTTCGCAATAATGGAGATCTTCATTTTTCCAACGTATCTGCCGAAGCGGGCTTCAATACGCCTTCCTTGTCTAATGGTTGTGTTTACGCCGACCTCGATAATGATGGCGACCTCGACCTGGCCGTTAACAATATAAATCAGGAAGCATTTGTGCTGCGCAATGATCTTCGAAAGCAGATCGAAGACAGCGCCGGTCATTTCATCAGCTTTATATTAAAAGGCGACAGCCTGAATAAAAAAGGTATCGGCGCAAATATAAAAATATTCACCGGCGGCGGCGTCCAGTTCCTTGAACAATATCCTATTCGCGGTTATGCATCTTCGGTAGATCAACGTATACATGCCGGATTGGGAAAAACGGGATCCATTGATTCGATAACGATAACCTGGCCCGACAGAACACAGCAAATCCTTAAAAATATAACCGTTGACCAGTTTATTACCATCGATAAAAGAAATGCGGGAAGTAAAATAAATAAACCTGTTCTTTTACCGTTTACTTTGTTTGAAGACGCGACCGAACGTAAACAAGTCGATTTCAGGCACCGTGATGATTTCTTCTATGATTACGGCTTTCAGCGTTTACTGCCTCAGAAATATTCGCAGTCGGGCCCCTTTATAGCTACCGCAGATGTGAATGGTGATGGACTTCAGGATTTTTTCGTCGGCGGAGCCTTTCAGCAAAGCGGGCAAATATTTATTCAGCGGCCGGATGGAACCTTCGCAGGAAAAGACCTGGAAGCTGCTTCCAAACAGCAGGAAGACCTTGGCGTTATTTTCTTTGATGCAGATGGCGACGGCGATCAGGACCTGTTCATCAATAGCGGAAGCATTGAGTTTGATGCCGGTTCGGTCAATTATCATCCCCGCTTGTTTCAGAACGATGGTAAAGGCAATTTCTCACTCAATGTAACTGCTATTCCTCAATCCGTAAATACCAGCGCCCAGGCGGTTGCGGCGGCAGATTTTGATGGCGATGGCGACCTGGATCTTTTCATTGGCGGCAGAATTTCTATTAATCAATATCCCGCTTCTCCACGAAGTTATATTCTTCAGAATAACGGAGGCAATTTCTCTGATGTTACCGCCGATATTTGCGAGTCGCTGATCGAGCCTGGTATGATTACAGATGCTATATGGACAGATTTCAATAATGATAAAAACCCAGATCTCATTATCACTGGAGAGTGGATGCCAGTAAGATTTTTTGAAAATAAAAAGGGTAAACTCATTGAAGTAACAAACAATACAGGCCTTGACAATAATACTGGTTTCTGGCGCAGCATCTGCGCAGCAGATATAGATAATGACGGCGATCTTGATTATGTAACAGGCAACCTCGGATTAAACAATAAATTTAAAGCCGATAAATTGCACCCGGTAAAACTTTTTTCCAGGGATATTGACGGCAACGGCAGTACCGACCCTATAATCGCCTATTATATCATCAATGAAAAAGGCGATCGGAAATTGTATCCTTCCATTAGCAGGGATCAACTGGCCGAACAGGTTCCTTCCATTAAAAAACAATACCTGAAATACGCAGACTATTCCATCAAAACGATGGACGAACTATTTACAGACGCCCACAAAAATGACGCTAATATATTTACCTGCGAAGAAACAAGGACCTCCTGGCTGGAAAATAAGGGAGACGGAAAATTTGTAAAGCATGCGCTGCCTGCAGAAGCGCAATTATCGCCGGTTAACAGTATCGTTTGTACAGATGTGGATGGAGACGGATCTATTGATATAATAATGGCTGGAAATGAATACCAGGCAGAAGTCTCTACGGGAAGGTATGACGCCTCTTATGGGATTGTACTTAAAGGTGATGGTAAAGGCGGATTTACCAGTTTACCCTATTCCGAATCAGGCTTTATCATAGAGGGAGATGTAAAAAACCTGCAACTGATCAGTAACAGCGCCAGGGAAAAATTACTCCTTGCCGCTGTAAATAATGATAAAGCAAAAATATTTACGATACATAAATAAAAGGGCCAACTCTTTTGGAGTCGGCCCTTTGTATAAAAAATAGAGAGAGAAAGCATTTAAAATTCTTTACCAGCCAGGGTTCTGGATTGAAAGCGGATTATTATCCAGTTCATCTATTGGCAACGGCCAAACGTTACATTTGGGGAACGATAAATTCTGCTCTTTAAATATAGTGTTATCATTAAAGCGCATTAGTATTGGCTTGGCATTTAAGCCGGCGCCAAAAGTTTCTTCCATAGCGCCCCACCTGAACAGGTCAAAAAGTCTTATTCCTTCCATATTCAATTCCACACGCCTTTCATGTCTTAACTTATTCCTTGCATCATCCTGCCCGGTTGCCGTTAATGGCGGCATATCTACGGAGGCTCTTGCGCGCACTTTATTGACCTGGTCCATGCCTTCAGCTACTTTATTATTTTCAATCAGCGCTTCAGCATAGAAAAGAACCAGGTCGGCATACCTCAGCAAAGGATCGTCATATCCATTACCCGGTTCATCGCCCGAGAATAGCGCTTTGCCATTGTCCATCCAGGGAGAAATCAGTTTGCGCGTATTCAGGTTAGTCAGCGACCACCCTTCCTGGTAAAAAACACTATCGCCATCCTGGTAGGTTACGCCATTCTCTTCGCGGGTATCGCCATGATAAATACCATAAAAATCACCCGGCGCCCACATGGAATATTTTCTTCTCGGATCAACTTTTGGAGATGTTTCAAAAGACTCATAAAGGTCTCTTGTGGGAAGCGCATAACCCCAGCCTCCTCCATAAATATCATTTACCGGGCCAGGAGCATCTCTCACATTTCTTTCTACCATCATTTCATTATTATCGCCTGTAGTGTTTCCATTCTTTCCAAAATTAAGCGTTAATATAAATTCTTTATTATCGCCATTATCCTGCGACTGCTGCGACATCATATACACATAATCGGGCATCAGCATATATCCGCCTGCATCTGCAATCTGGATGGCGCTACTGGCGGCAGTTTCTGCATTAGCATAATCTTTCGCATACAGATAGGCTTTGGCCAGCAATGCAGCGCCCGCGGCTTTTGTTGGTAGCCCCTGATCGTCGCCAGACCAGGATTCCGGTAAATTATCTTTGGCATATTTCAGATCTTCAATCAGCGCCAACATCACTTCCGCTTTTGGCGTCCTCGCTATATACGCCTCTTGCGGTGTGGTAAGAGAATGCGGAAAATAAGGAACATCGCCCCATAGCGTAGTAAGATTAAGATAGGAGAATCCCTTTACCATTTTGGCAACGGCTATATAAGCAGCCTGTTTCTCTGGCGTAAACGTAGGATCTTTTGAAGTAGGGATTCCATCTATCGCAAAATTCGCGTTATTGATAGCCTGGAAAAATCCTCTGTACCACGACAGGAACCCATAATAAGTAGCGTCGAAGGTCCACTGAACATTAGTAATACGGTTGGGAACTAAACGGGTATAGGAATCGTCCGACTGGTTATCGGTCATGGTAATAAAATATCTCTTGTAAAACCAGTTCTCATTTTTCAACGCCGAGAAACCAGACAGGGCGGCCTGCCGCGCAGTAGTTTCGCCGTCAAAAAAGTTTGCCGCATTAGGCGCATCTCTCGGATACTTATCTAATAATCCTTTTTTACAACTGATTAAAAAGATGATGGCGACCAGCGCTATTGATATGTTGAATAATTTATGTCTCATATTCTTTTTTTTGATATAATACATCGAATTAAAATGAAGTCTTAAGTCCTATGATCAACGTTCTCGGCTGAGGAATTTTTGTTGAGGCCCTGTTAAACTGCCCCTCATCGGTAACATCTACTTCCTGTCCGGGAAATTTCGTGAACGTGTACAGGTTCTGGGCGCTCACATAAATATCCAGGCTTTTCATTTTTAGCTTCGAGTATACCAGCTCGGTAAATGAATAATTTAAATTCAGGTTATTGATCCTTAAGAAAGAAGCGTCAGACAACCAGAAAGAGGAAAGATCATCAACATTATGTGCGCGATCATCTTTATTAATTCTTGGAAGACTTCCATTTGGATTTTTAGTGGCATGCCACCTGTCGAGTATCCGCGTACTGTTGTTTTCGGGATACTGCAGATAATGCATGGTAGTTCCCTGGGTATTCAGATCAACGCCCTGAACGCCCATTATCGCTACCTGTAGCGATAATCTTTTATAGCTCACATTACCAATCAATCCATAAGTAAAATCAGGATACCTTTTACCAATAAAGCTTCTGTCGGCAAAATCAATAACCCCATCTGGCTTACCGGTTAACTTTCCATTGACATCATAACCGTTAATATCTTCCACAAAAAGATCGCCTAAACCGGCGCCATCTTTATGAGGATTTTTATCCAGTTCATCCTGCGTCCTGATTATACCTTTGGTTTTATATCCTAAAAAAGAATACATCGGTTCGCCAACTTTAAGTCCTGTTTCCAGCGGAAGATTCTCGCCGTTTAAATTGATCACCTTATTACGGTTGGCGGCAAAATTAAGAGACACATTATAGGAGAAATCACGTTTGACTTCCTGGTATCCCAGCGTAAATTCAAACCCTTTATTCTGAATCTCGCCCCCATTAATAATAGGATTAGACGTAGCGCCTGCGCTTATCGGCAGCGGCTGTCCAAAAAGAAGATCGGTAGTATTGGAGATATAATAATCTGCCGTCAGGTATACTTTAGATCTGAAAAAAGACGCATCGATACCAATGTTTTTCTTTTTTGTCGTTTCCCATTTGATATCCTTGTTCACGGCGTCAGATAGCGTATACGCGGGAACGATAGCGTTGTTTAAAGTATACGTTAATGGCGACAATGTGGCATAGGCAGGATAGTTGCCCACATTGGCATTACCCAACGTTCCAAGGCTCGCTCTTAATTTAAGATCATTAACCACACTGGTAAGTGGCTCGAAAAATTTCTCTTTGGATATTTTCCATCCAACAGCATAAGAAGGGAAAACGCTCCAACGATTATCGCCAAGGAATCTCGATGAACCATCTCTTCTGACTGAAGCCTGGACAAAATATTTTCCATCGTAGTTATAGTTCAATCGTCCTATATACGAGATGAAAGCCCAGTCGGCATAGCCGCCGGAAGTATATGCGCCTTCAATTTCGCCAGCATTGAGGTACTGTATATTGTTATTAGGCGTTCCAAAACGAATACCATGCAGATCTTCAAAAACATTTTCCTCCTGCGAATATCCGGCCAGCGCCGACACATTATGAACGCCATTAAATGTTCTGTCGAAATTCAGCAGGTAATCTGCCGTCCAGTGTTTGGTTGTGCTGGTATACTTGTCAACTGTATTTTTTGAATTACCCTCAATATTCCTTAACTGTATAGATGGCGTGAACTGGTTGTTGGTATTATTGGAATAATCCAGGCTTAAACGGGGGTTAAAGGTCAATCCTTTAATGATATTGATCTTCAAATAAACATTACCTAAAATACCATAGCCTCTGTTGTCATTCTTAAATTCATTGGCGATAATATGTGGAGGAATACCTCTGCCTTCGAAGGCTGGCTCCCTTACATAACCATAGGATCCATCCGTTTCATAAGGCCTGGTGAGCGGACTCTGCAACTGGGCCAGTTGATAAGGGCTGGCTAAACCCTTCGCGCCGGCGCTATAGATGTTTAAGCTGTTGCCAAATTCAATAAAGTTATTGATCCGGTGATCTGAATTAAGCCGGAAACTGACTCTGTCGGCAGAGGTTCCGATCGAACGTCCTTCTTCTGTAATATAATTAACGGCTGTAAAAAAGGAAGATTTTTCGCTGCCGCCGGCTACAGACAGATCGTAGTTCTGCATCGAT